>CALJUI010000083.1 GCA_937975735.1 uncultured Rubrivivax sp. | reverse complement strand
CAGGACGCCGCCGCCTGCGCCGACGCGCAGGGCCTGCGCCTGGCCGACTGGCGGTCGCTGTCGCCGGCGCGGCGCAGCCTGCTGCTGCCTCACCTCGTCGAGGCCTGGACCGGCCGCGGCGTGCCCGGCACGCTGGTGCAGCGTCTCGGCGAGGAATGGCCGCGATGCCCGTCGGGCCGATGGCCGGCGCCCGGCGGCGAACTCGAGTCGCGGCGCGGCCGACTGCGCTTCCGACCGGTGGTGTCAGGGGGCCGACAGGGCAGGCCCTAGAATTCCAGGGTTTGCCCGGATCGGCCGGCCGGCCGAGGGCGCGTTGCGCAGCCTGTCATGTCTCTGATCGTCCACAAGTACGGCGGCACCTCGATGGGGTCGACCGAACGCATCCGCCAGGTCGCCAAGCGCGTCGCCAAGTGGGCCCGCGCGGGGCACCAGATGGTGGTGGTGCCCTCGGCGATGAGCGGCGAGACCAATCGCCTGCTCGGCCTGGCCAAGGAACTCGCGCCGGAGAAGGCCAGTGCCGCCAGCCTGCGCGAGCTCGACGCGATCGCCGCCACCGGCGAGCAGGTCTCGGTGGGCCTGCTGGCGCTGGCGCTGCAGTGCGAGGGCCTGGAGGCGGTCAGCTACGGCGGCTGGCAGGTGCCGATCCGCACCGACTCGGCGTTCACGAAGGCGCGCATCGCGCACATCGACGATTCGCGCATCCGCCGCGACCTGGCGGCCGGCAAGGTCGTCATCGTCACCGGCTTCCAGGGCATCGACGACGCGGGCAACGTCACCACGCTCGGCCGCGGCGGCTCCGACACCTCGGCGGTGGCGGTGGCCGCGGCGATGAAGGCGCGCGAGTGCCTGATCTACACCGACGTCGACGGCGTCTACACGACCGACCCGCGCATCGTGCCCGAGGCGCGCCGGTTGACCACGATCAGCTTCGAGGAGATGCTGGAGATGGCCAGCCTCGGTTCGAAGGTGCTGCAGATCCGCTCGGTGGAGTTCGCCGGCAAGTACCGCGTGCCGCTGCGCGTGCTGTCGAGCTTCACCGACTGGGACATCCCGCTCGACGAGGAAGCGCGTTCGGGCACCCTGATCACGTTCGAGGAAGACGAGAAGATGGAACAAGCTGTGGTGTCCGGCATCGCGTTCAACCGCGACGAGGCCAAGATCACCGTGATGGGCGTGCCCGACAGGCCCGGCATCGCCTACCAGATCCTCGGCCCGGTGGCCGACGCGAACATCGACATCGACGTCATCATCCAGAACGTCTCGCACGACGGCAAGACCGACTTCTCGTTCACCGTGCACCGCAACGACTACGCGCGCACGATGGACCTGCTGATGGCCAGCGTGGTGCCGGCGACGAAGGCCGCGCAGGTGATCGGCGACCCGAAGATCTGCAAGGTCTCGATCGTCGGCATCGGCATGCGCAGCCACGTCGGCGTGGCGAGCAAGATGTTCCGCACGCTGTCGGAAGAGGGCATCAACATCCAGATGATCAGCACCAGCGAGATCAAGACCAGCGTCGTGATCGACGAGAAGTACATGGAGCTCGCGGTGCGTGCGCTGCACAAGGCCTTCGATCTCGAGATGGACCAGTCGACCGACGCGGTCTGAGCCCGCGCGGATCGGGCTAGAATCGTGTTCTGGCCTGGAGTCGTGACCGAGTGGCCGAAGGTGCTCCCCTGCTAAGGGAGTATGTGGGCAAAACCTGCATCGAGGGTTCGAATCCCTCCGACTCCGCCAGACCGATGGATCGCCAAGCCCCGCCCGCGCGGGGCTTTTGCGTTCTCGGGGGGCGTACGGTGACGAGGGCGCCGGGGCTCAGCCCTCGGTCGGGTCCCATATCAGCGCCAGCGCCAGCAGCGTCTGCAGGCTCGCCTGGCGCAGTGCCGGGTCGGTGGTCGACAGCAGCAGGCGCGGTGCGCGCCCGGCGATGTCGACCGCGGCGATCGGCTGGCCGAGGTCGTCGATGACGTAGCCCAGCGGCTGCGCGGTCTCGAACAGCGCGCCTTCGGCCTGGTGCACCGAGCGCACGCTCAGGCGCCGGTCGCCGACCCGTAGCAGCCCGCGCCGTGCGATCTTCTGCGTGCCGATCGCCGGCCGGTGCTCCTCGAGGTCCAGCCTTACGCCCGACGGCGCGAAGTCGCAGAACAGGGCCAGCGGCTTGGCGGTCCACTCGATGACGCCGAAGCTCAGCGACCGCCGGCGCTGGCTGCAGTTCGCCTCGCCGCGTGTCGTCGCATCGCCGTCCAGCGCATAGCGCAGCGCCGATCGCTGGTGCAGCAGGCCTTCGTCGAACAGCGACAGCCGGGTCGCGGTGCGCTCGAAGGTCAGCGCCTGGCCGGCGACCTGCGTGCGGCCGCGGGCACCGCCGCTCAGGCGTGGCAGCTCGATGACTTCGCTGCGCGCGGCCAGCCCGTCGGGCAGGGCCATGCGGGCTGGCTGGAGGGTGTTGCAGGCGCTCGCCAGCACCGCCAGCGCGAGGGCCAGCAGCGTGCCGATCACAGCGCGGGCCGGGTGTCGATGATTCATGGTCGCGGTTCCAGAAGCGGGGGATCGAGGCCTATTCGGCCAGCGTGGTCGGCCAGGCGCGGCACTCCGCGGCGGTCGACGTGGAGACGAGGGCATCTCGGCCGGCGAGCGGCTCGCAGGCGATCAGCACGGTGCTCGCGAGCAGCGAGACGAGCACCGGACCGGCGAGCGCGATCCAGGCGGTAGAGCGGGAAGGGCGGGGCGACGACTGGCGATGCATGGCGTTCTCCGGCGGGCCGCGTCGACGCGGCACGGACACCATCGTCGAGGCCGGATGTTTCGCACGCATTGCGGGCGTCGCCGGCCGGATTTCAATCGACATCGACGCCCCGCCGCCAGGGTTTCATCTGGAATCGCGGGGCGCCACATTGCAATCCGGGTGCAACCGCGCCATCGCACCATGCCGTCATGTTCACTCCCACCGGAGATCCGATCATGAGCGCGACCCCCCGCCACGACTGCACTGCGATGAACGACGGCGCCCTGCTGCGCCTGCCTCACCGGCTCGGCGCCACCATCGCCGTGGTCCGCGGGCGGATCTGGGTCACCCAAGACGGCGACCAGCGCGACGTCGTGCTCGATGCCGGCGAGTCCTTCGTGATCGACCGCCCCGGCCTGGCCATCGTGCAGGCTTTCGGCGCGGCATGCGTGGACATCACGTCGGGCGGCGCACCCGAGGACCACCTGGCCCCGATCCGCCGCGCGCAGCGGCTGCGCCAGCGCGCGCTCGCCGGTTGGCTGCGCTGGGGTACGGGGGTCATCCGCCACGCCCGCGAGCGCATGTCGCTGACGCTGGCGCGCCGCTGGCCGACCGTCGGTTCGCGGCGCGAGGTGGTGCAGTGCTGAGCCTGGTCGCCTTCACGCTCGCGCTGCTGGCGCGGGAGGGCGCCGACGATCTCGGCGGCGTTCGCATCCGGCCGGTGGAGGCCGGCGACGCGGCCGAGGTCGCGCGCTTCGTGCGCGAGCTGTCGCCGCTGTCGCGACAGCGACGCTTCCACGCCGGCATCCGCGAGCTGTCGCCGGACCTGCTGCAGCGCTTCACCCACCCCAGGCTCGACCAGGAATGCGCGCTGCTGGCCTTCGTGATCGAGCAGGGCAGGGAAGTGTGCATCGGCGAGGCGCGCTTCGCGCCCGCCGAGGACGGCTCGCCGGGCCACGAGTTCGCGCTGGCCGTCG
>CALJUI010000082.1 GCA_937975735.1 uncultured Rubrivivax sp. | reverse complement strand
CGCCGCCGCCCAGTCCCCTGGCGTCAGGACGCGCCAGCAGCGACAGCGCCTCGCCGACAGCGGGGTTGTCGTCGATGACGAGCACGGTGCGCATGGGGCGGCAGCTTAACGCCAGGCGCGGGGCCGTCAGGCGCCGCGCATCACCACCACCGGCGGCAGCGCAGCGGCGCGGCGTGCCGGCCCGAGCACCGCCACCTGCCCCAGCAGCCACAGCGTGGCCGCACCCACCGGCAGGTAGACCCAGGGCAGGCGCTGCATCTCGTACTCCGTCATCAGCACGTGGTTGCTCGCGTAGGCACCGGCCCTGCCCAGCGCGATGCCCATGCCGGTGAGCAGGAAGTTCTCGGTCTGGAAGTAGCCCAGCACCTGCCGCCGCGACGCCCCCAGCGCGCGCCGCACGCCGATCATGCGCGTGCGCTGCTGCACCCAGAAGCTGGCCAGACCGACGATGCCGAAGGCCGTGACCACCGGCAGCGCCAGGCAGGTGGCCGCCAGCAGCCAAGTCATCCAGCGGTCTTGCTCGAAGTGCGCCAGGCGGCGGTCGCTGAACAGGCCCTGGTCGGTCACGACGCGGCGCGCATCCAGGGCCTCGAGCGCGGCCACGGCCTCGGTCAGCACGTCCTGGCGCCGCGACGGGTCCACACGGAGCACGTAGCTTCCTTCGCGGTAGGTCGGCTGTGCCGGCGTGATCAGCACCCAGTCACCCTCGGGCCCGCCGAAGTGCGGCACCAGCAGCCGCTCGACGATGCCGACGATGCGCAGTGGCGCGTTGCCGAAGACGTACACGTCCTGCCCGATCGCCGACCGGCCGGGATACAGACGCTCGGCCGTGGCGCGGTCGAGCATCACCGCGCGTGGCGGCGCGCCTTCCCCGCCACGCACGGCCGTGACCGTCGTGCGCTCGTCGGGCAGGAAGTCGCGCCCCTCGACCAGGCGCAGGCCGAGCGTGGCCAAGGCGTCGTCGCCCGCGAAGTAGGTCGACACCACCAGCGTGGCATCCGTCTGGTCCGGGTCCAGGCGCAACGCGCTGTTGGACGCGCTGCGGCCGAACGGCAACTGGTTGAGCGCGGTGGCGCCGCGCACGCCGGGCAGCGCGCGCAGCGTGGCCATGTCCTGGCGCGTCAGCACGTCGGCGTTGTCGACGCGGGCGATGGTGCCCAACCTCAGCGTCACGAGTTCGCTTTCGGCCAGGCCGGTGGGCACCTCCATGCGCTGCAACCTCTCGGTGATCAGGAACAGCGCGTTGCTGACGATCGCGCAGGTCAGCGCGACCTCGAGCACGATCAATGCGGCCGCGGTCTTGTGGCGGCGCAACGTCGACAGGATGGGTCGGATGTCCATGACGGGTCCTTGCTTCGAGGGGTCGCGTTCACTGGGACTTCAGCTGCACCGCCGGCGTCACCTGGCAGGCGCGCCAGGCCGGCAGCAGGCCGGCGATCAGGCTGGACACCAGCGCCAGCACGAAGGTGCCGGCCAGCATCACGGCGTCGAGCTGGGCCAGCGACGCGTAGCTGGCCGGGTTCTGGCGCACGCCCCACAGGCCGAGCCACGCCAGCCCCAGGCCCAGCAGCCCGCCCGCCAGGCCGATGACGGCGGCTTCGACCACGAACTGCGCGAAGATCGCTCGCCGCGTCGCCCCGAGTGCGCGGCGCACGCCGATCTCCGACGCACGGCGCAGGGTCTTGGCCAGCAGCAGGCGCACGGGATTGGTCAGGCACACGAGCAGGAAGCAAAGGGCCAACGACATGAGCAGG
>CALJUI010000081.1 GCA_937975735.1 uncultured Rubrivivax sp. | reverse complement strand
TCCAGGAAGCGATCAAGCACGGCGTGCGCAAGATCAACATCGACACCGACATCCGTCTGGCGATGACCGGTGCGATCCGCAAGTACATGGCCGAGAACCCGGAGAAGTTCGACCCGCGCGACTACCTCAAGCCGGCACGCGAGGCGGCGCGCCAGATCTGCCGCCAGCGCTACCTGGAGTTCGGCTGCGAGGGCCAGGCCGCGAAGATCAAGCCGGCGTCGCTGAAGGACGTGGCGACGCGCTACGCGAAGGGCGAGCTGGCCCAGACGGTCGCGGCCTGAGCGGGCGGCGTCGATGGTCGACAGCCTCTACGAGTCCAGCCTGCATTCGCTGCCGCTGATTCACCGCGGCAAGGTGCGGGACAACTACGCGGTCGGCGACGACCGCATCCTGATGATCGCGACCGATCGCCTGTCGGCCTTCGACGTCGTGATGAACGAGCCGGTGCCGGGCAAGGGCAAGATCCTGACCGCGATGGCGGCGTTCTGGTTCGACAAGCTCGGATCGATCGTGCCGAACCACCTGACCGGCGAGGACCCGGCATCGGTGGTCGCGCCCGACGAGGTCGAGCAGGTCAGCGGGCGCGCGATGCTCGTCAAGCGGCTGCGGCCGCTGCCGGTCGAGGCCGTCGTGCGCGGCTACCTCGCCGGCTCCGGCTGGACGGAGTACCAGGCGAGTGGCACGGTCTGCGGCGTCAAGCTGCCGCCCGGGCTGAAGCTGGCGAGCCGGTTGCCTGAGCCGATCTTCACGCCGGCGACCAAGGCCGAGGCGGGCGAACACGACCAGAACATCGACTTCGACACGATGGCGGGCCTGGTCGGTCGCGACCTCGCCGAACAGGTCCGGCGGGTCTCGGTGCAGCTGTACAGCGCGGCCTGCGCGCACGCCGCGCAGCGGGGCATCCTGATCGCCGACACGAAGTTCGAGTTCGGACTCGATGAGCATGGCACCCTCAAGTTGATGGACGAGGTGCTCACGCCGGACTCGTCAAGATACTGGCCGGCGGCCTCGTGGCGCGAGGGCGTGACCCCACCGAGCATGGACAAGCAGCCGCTTCGCGATTGGCTCGAGACGGTACGCATCGACGGACGGCCATGGAACAAGCAACCGCCCGCGCCGCCCGCGCCGGATTCACTGTTGGAGGCGCTGCGATTCGAGTACCAGCGCGTGCAGGAGATGATCACGCGCGCATGATCGGTTGCTCCCAGGGCCATGGAGGACGAAATGGCACGAATGGATCCCGAGTTGGACAAGGCGCTGACGGAGGCGCTGCTGTTGGCGCGGCGGGGGGATGCTGGGGCGACGGATTCCTTTATCCGGAAGGTTCGAGCAGGGTTCCATCCGCGGGACTCGTTCGACGCCATGGCTCGACTCATGGTCGCCGAGGGCATCGCACACCTGTACGCAGGGCGGACGACCGAAGCCCGTGATCGGCTTGCGCGATCGCTCGCGTTGAGTACAGCGTCGAGGCACTTGGCCAACATGGCCTTGGCCCGGGCATGGTTGGCCTACTTGGACTACGACGCACTACGAATCAAGTCGTTTGCAGAACTCGCGTTTGCTGTAATCAAAGCTGGCGAAGAAGCGCCGTGGCACGCGCGGGCTCGAGTTGCCTCGCTGTTAGGGACGGCTTACCAGCTATGCGAGTGCCCGCCAACCGCAAGGCGGTGGTTCGACTACGCTCGACATAGCGCGATAAGTGACCACGACCAATTGATGTTGAGCACGGTGATCTTCAACATGTCAGCGACTAGGTTTAGCGTTGCACGCCTAAATCTCATCTGTGAGTCCGTTGCAGACGCGGTCGAGCCGACAGACATCATGTTTCTTTGTTCATCGGAGGCCTACGATGCCATGGTTGGCCTGTCAGTGCTGGGCTACTTCCATCCAATGCTCCAGGGGCTTGCAACATCGACCAAAGGGGACTTCAAGGCCGCGCTCAAGCATTTTGAAAGCTATGGAGTCGCTGCTGAATCGACACTAGATCGAAGAGCCGACGCCGTCGCGTATGCAGAGGCTGCGTGGTGCCACGTTAAATTGCAGCACACAGACGTTGCACTTGTTAGAGCCCGTGAGGCCGCCGAGCGGATCTCGCTGACGACCGATCTCGACGACCTTGCCGTGGCCCATCGTCGGCTGGCCGATGTGTTCGCGGCCTGTGGCGACGCCGCGGCTGCGGCGTCGCACGCCGAGGCGTCGAAGAAGGCGCTGGCTGGCTTTCGTGAGTATCAGCGGGCCACGCGGGAGACGCTCGATGCGCATGGCGTCGCGCCCCCGGTCCTCTGAACCAGCGGCACAATTCGAGATCTCAGTATCTGCCGGTCCCCTGTGCCCATGACGAGCCCGACCTCTCCGCCGATCGCCATCGTGATGGGTTCGCATTCCGACTGGGACACGATGCGCCATGCTGCCGCGATGCTCGACCAGTTCGGCGTCGGTCACCGTGCCCTGGTGCTGTCGGCGCACCGCATGCCCGACGAGATGTTCGCGTTCGCGGGGTCGGCCGTCGATGAAGGCCTGCGCGCGATCATCGCCGGAGCGGGGGGCGCGGCCCACCTGCCGGGCATGATCGCGTCGAAGACGACGGTGCCGGTGCTCGGCGTGCCGGTGCCTAGCCGGCACCTCCAGGGGCTGGATTCCTTGTACTCGATCGTGCAGATGCCCAAGGGCATTCCGGTGGCGACCTTCGCGATCGGCGCCGCCGGCGCGGCCAACGCCGCGCTGTTCGCGGTCGCGATGCTGGCGGGCAATGATCCCGATCTCGCCGGGCGCCTTTCGGCGTTCCGCAAGGCGCAGACGGACGAAGCCCGCGCGATGACGGCCCGCCTGCAATGAGCGCGACCGGGGCGGCACTCGGCGTCCTCGGCGGCGGGCAGCTCGGCCGCATGTTCGTGCATGCGGCCCAGCGTCTGGGGTACGCCACGGTGGTGCTGGATCCCGATCCGGCGAGCCCGGCCGGGGCGGCGGCCGACCGACACCTGCGTGCGGCCTACGACGACGCCGCCGCGCTCGACGAACTGGTGGCGGCCTGCGTCGCGATCACGACCGAGTTCGAGAACGTGCCGGCCACGGTGCTCGAGCGTCTGGCCCAAGCCCGCCGCGTGGCCCCGGCCGCGGCCGCACTGCGGATCTGCCAGCACCGCGCGAGGGAGAAGGCCTGCTTCGCGGTGGCCGGCATCCGCTGTGCGCCGCACGCGCTGATCGAGTCCGAGGCCGACCTCGGCCGCATCGCGCCATCGATCTTCCCGGCCCTGCTGAAGACCGCGTCGCTCGGCTACGACGGCAAGGGCCAGGTGGGCGTGACCTCGGCCGGCGACTTGGCCGCGGCCTGGGCGGCGCTCGGCCGATTGCCCTGCGTGCTGGAGAAGCGGCTCGACCTGCGGCGCGAGTTCAGCGTCGTCGTCGCACGCGCCGACGACGGCGCCTGGGTGCATCTGCCGGTGCAGCAGAATCTGCATCGCGACGGCATCCTGGCGGTCAGCCAGGTGCCTGCGATCGACATTCCGTCCGACGTCGCCGGCGAGGCTGTCGCGGCTGCGGCGGCGCTGGCCGGCGAACTGGCGTACGTCGGCGTGCTGTGCGTCGAGTTCTTCCTGCTCGCCGACGGTTCGCTGGTGGCCAACGAGATGGCGCCGCGCCCGCACAACTCGGGCCACTACAGCATCGACGCCTGCGACATCTCGCAATTCGAACTGCAGGTGCGCGCGCTGGCCGGTCTGCCGCTGACCTCGCCGCGCCAGCACTCGCCGGCGGTCATGCTGAACCTGCTCGGTGACCTGTGGTTCGGCACCGATGACGACGCCCCCGCGACGCCGCCCTGGTCGAAGATCCTGGCCCTGCCGGGGGCGCATCTGCATCTCTACGGCAAGGCCGAGCCGCGGCGCGGGCGCAAGATGGGGCACCTGACCCTGACCGCCGCCAGCATCGATGCCGCGCGAGCGACGGCGCTGCAGGCGGCGCGCCTGCTCGGGCTGCCGGCGTTCTGAGGCCATCGATGCCGGTCCTCGATGGCCACGACCCGGCCGCCGTTGCGCGTGCCGCCGACGCGCTGCGCGACGGCGCCCTGGTGGCCTTCCCGACCGAGACGGTCTACGGCCTCGGCGCGCGCGCGGACCGCGCCGATGCGGTGGCGCGGATCTTCGCGGCCAAGGGTCGTCC
>CALJUI010000080.1 GCA_937975735.1 uncultured Rubrivivax sp. | reverse complement strand
TCTCGCGCGCCAGCATGGCCCGGCCCTGCGCGACGTTGCCGCCGTCGTAGCCGAAACGCTGGGCACCGAAATAGTTCGGCACGCCGCCGGACGCCACGGCCTGGAGATTGGCCTCCACGCAGTGGATGGCATCGGGGCCGCCGGCCACGTCGCGCAGCACGAGGCGGAACCGGTTGCCCTTCAGATCACCGCGGCGCAGCTTCTTCACGTGGCGACTCTGACCCAGCACCTTGAACTCCGGGTGCCGCAACCGGGTCAGGTCGGGCGTCTCGCCTTTCCCTTTCCCATTCGGCAGATAGATGCTGAACCACTGACGGGTGATGGCGTAACGGTCCTTCAGGCCGGCGTAGCCCACGTCCCTTTCGGGCACGCCGGCGGCCTGGGCCAGCTGCCGGGCGACGAAGGCGGTGTTGGCACCGGTCTTCTCGACGTCCAGCCACAGGTGCTCGCCTTCACCGCAGGGCGGCTGCAGCGGGATCTCGGTCACGACGAAATCCTCGTTGAGGCGTTTCAGCGTGGCGCTGGCGCCGCTGGCCCGATAGGCGGCGGGCCACTGCGGCAAGGTCATGGTTCGAACGTCGGGCGCGTGTGGTCTGGCGGCACCAACTGTAGATGGGCGCAGTCCGTTTGGCAGACCAAGCGCCGTTCTGGCCAAGATCCTCTCCCTGCCCGCGGGCCATGACGCAGGTCGACAGATGCGACTTCGGCGGGAGCCACTGCACGGGACCATAGGTAGCCTCCGGGCGCCGGGTCACCTCATGGAGGGAACCGATCAGGGTCGCGCGCGTGGTGGTTGCCAACGCAATCGGCGCAGCGCGGTCCGTTCGAACGGGTCGCCGACCGCGAACAGTCCATCCGCCGACTCCTTCGCGCGCCCCGCCCTGCAGGGCCTTTGTCGCCAGGCGCAGGCCGAATTCAACAGCCCGCCACGCACCTGCCGTTGGCGTCGAAGCCCATCGTCCGGCCCGACAGCGGCAGGTGCACCGGCGCCTTCGTGGCCTTGATGAATGTCTCCGTCTTGCTGCCGGCGCGCACTTTGCCGCCGACGGTGCCGACTTCATTGGCGTGCGATGCGATCACCGACATCGGCCTGACCAGGTCGTTCATCACGTAGGCGGCCTCGGTGGGCCCGGTGGTGAAGCCGTCGCCGATGTTCATCACCGCCAGCTTCGCACCATAGTGGCCGCGAACGACGGCATCCTGGTCGGCGGTGATGCCGGTGTCGCCGGACAGGTAGACCGCCAAGCCGTTGGAGAATCGCAGCACGTAGCCGGTGGCCGGGCCGACATCGCCGGCGATGCCGGCCGCCTTCATGGCCTCGCCGAGCGCGCCGCCGATGAAGTCCGGCGAGACGCCGTTGCTGTGCAGCGCGTTGACGGTGGCGATGCGCACGCCACCGATCGTGACCGTTGCGCCGAAGCGCGCGAGCACGGAGTCGGCCGGGTTGCCGCCGGCCGCGCGCATCTTTGCGGCGAAGAACGGCGGCATCTCGCTGCCAGTGACGATCTTGGCCTTCTTCGCCACAGCGATGTCGACCGCGTTCGTGTTCGCCAGCGGCGACACCGGGAAGCTCGGCTTGCCGCACTCGCCCTGGTTGGGCGCCGCAATGCGCGCATCGCCGACGTGGTCCCCATGCATGTGCGTGACCAGCACGACGTCGATCTTGCCCAGGCGCGGGTCGTCGGCGCCGGCCACGGTGCGGCCCGGGTCGTAGAGCACGCGGGTTCCGTTGGGGTCTTCGAACACGAGGGCTCGGTCGAGCGGACAGAACTCACCGTCGATCGCACCCAGCGGCGTGACCTTAACGGTGGGGCCCGACGGGGCCGTGACACTGGCCGCGCAGCCGACGAGACCTAGCGAGGCACACAGGGCGAGGAAACGAACGCGAGTCATCGGTACTCCTTGTGGACGGATCCCCGATGTTCCGCGGACTTCTTCGCTCGCGCGACCGGGTTTTCCTGCGTCTTCGACACCCGCGCGCCGCAGGACTTGAACTCGCCGCCGGCCACAGCACCGGGTCGGTCAGCTCGTCGATCGCCGCCAGCGCGCGCAGCTGCTGCGAAGGGCGCATCGTGCCATCGCATTGCCGGTGCGTCGGTTCAGCGCCAACGCATGTCTCTTCGGGGCCGGCCAGCGCAGGTCGGATGCGATCTCGTCGACGGAAAGCCGACATCGAAGGTTCGACTCCAAGAGCTGCCCTTCGCCGACAAATCATCTCGACCCTGAGCCGACATCCGCGCCCACGATTTGTCGCCCCGAAGTGGCCGGTGATCGACAACACCCGCACCCACCTGGAGCTGGATCCGCAGCCGCCGCACAGGGGCCGAGCGCACGCGGCGAGGCGCGACTTCGCCACCCGAGCCGCGCCGGTCGTCACAAACACCGCGCCCCTGGCCGTCAGGCTGCACTGCCTGCGGCGGCCAGGATGGCACTGCGCCCGTCGCCGACTTGATATCGATGGATTCAGGGTCAACGCTGCTGACAAGGCCCAGCGAGCCCCATGCGAACCGTCACGAGCCGGCCGAATCACGACAAGACGACGTCGCAGCCGCCAGTTCCTAGCCATCCAGGCGGCATCTGAGAGCCGCCTAAGGGTGATTCGAGCACTCCGGGGCGTTCAAGAGGAAGTTTGAATCTCCTGTGCGCCGACCGCATCCCGGCGCAGAACCAGCGTGCGCGTGATGATGTCGTGCACAGCCTGATGCCTGGGGGCTCGCGCCGCCCAGAGGAAGCCGAACCCAAGCGAGAGCAGGCTGAGCAGGCCGAAGATCGGCCGCAGCAGTCGTTGGGACAACAATGGCCTGGAGCGGTCCAACCGGGTCACCCGCAACCCGACGATGCGTTGCCCGGGGCTCGTGCCTTGCAGGACGCCGGTCAACACGAAGTAGAGGAACAGTGCAGGCGCGATTGCACGCTCGACGTAGGGTGTGGCGGGCTGCGGGACCAGCTCGCCCGCGAGCACCAGCGGCACAACCGCGACGACGGCCGCGATCAGGAGGTCCAGCGCAAAGCCCGCAATGCGTCTGCCCGTCAGCCGCTGCCCCATCACTGCCATGCCTCCGGTGAAGAGGTCGATTGGCGAGAGCGTGCCAGGGGTCGCCACGAAGGTGCGCAGCTCGTGCAGCAGGCGCTCACGCCCTGTCGGCGTCGTGTCGAACTTGCGCACGGGAAGCGTCCCGAAGTCCAGGGAGCATGCCTGCGGCTCCTCGGCGAGCACGAAAGCGCGCTTGCCGAGCGCATGTGCGATCCCCAGCTCGTAATAGACGTTCGGGTTGCCTCCGGTCAGGTCGGCGATGATCAGATGCGCATCGCGGATGCTGCGCACGATTTCTTCCAGAATCACTCCGGACGAGTAGTACTGGGCGACCCGCATGGTCTCGAAGCCCAGCTCTTCGCCGACTTGCTTGAGCACAGCGAAGCGCGCCTGGCCGGGCGCATCGAACGGGATGAGGACCGTGCAAAGGGGTCGGCTCATGCCCTGGCCCTCGACATCCGGGCGGTCTCAGAAGGCATGCCTTCGCACGACAATGGTGCCCGACAGGACGTCGTGGACGGCCTGGTACGCTGGCCCTCTGATCGCCGATAGAAAGGCGGCACCGTAGGTCATGATCACCAGCACCGAGAGCAGGGACCGGCCCACGCATTGGCCGAAGGTGACTCTGCGGTGGTCTGTCTGCACGACGCGCAATCCTGTGACCAGTTGGCCCACGGTGGCGCGCAGCAGCCAGGTCGTCAGCACAAAATAGGCGAAGACGAGATAGAAGGCCGAGACCGCGACGGGCTCGGCCGCTTGCCAGATCTGGCTGCCGGATCCTTCTATCAACGCCCGGGCAATTGCGGTGGCTCTCTCCACACCGAAAGACTGGTCCCCGGGGATGGCCAGGTGCAGCGCCAGCAGGAGCAAGGGCAGCAGGAGCAGCACATCGACCCAAAACGCCAAGAATCGCCACCCGATCAGGTTCTCACCAAAGAAGGCGAACTTGCCGAGGAAAAGCCGCACAGGGCCCATCGCAAAGGGGACGGCGAGGAACTGCGCCATGGCCTGGTGGATGTCCCGATTGTCGGAAGCGGGGTCGACGATCCAGGTCCGATTGCTGGCGAGATCGTAGGCCAGCCGCTCGAGCGTGTCGGCGACCAGAAAGACGCGCTTGCCGAACGTGTGCGCCACGCCGAGCCAGTAGAGGACCTGCGGATCGTTCCCACTCACATCCGCCAGGACAAAACTCGCCTGCAGAATGCTTGTTGCGCGGTCGCTGCCGGGGGCGGGATACACAAGCTCGAACTGCAACCCTTGCGCCATGTGCTCGAGGAGCGCGACATGGGCTTGCGATGGCGCCTGCGGCAGCAGTACCAGGGCTGTCCGATTCTTGCGTCTGGGCACGGCGGATCTCTCGCTACGCAGCTCGGCCTCTTGCTACGCAACTCGGCCGACCTTGGCCACTGTGTCCCCTCGCCGGCCGAGACTACATCTAGTCCGCGAACCTGGCGAAGACCAGGACGTACATCGACTTCGACGGCGCCGGTCCGGGGGGGCGTTGCGCGCACCGGCCCGCTTGGAACGCTCCAGTCTGCGGGCTGCTCTGATAACAATCATCGTAGCCTTTGCAGCAAATGGTAGCGTGGCTTTCGGTTCTGCTTTCGCCCCGCTTCGGTTCCGAAGCATGGTATTCCTTGTCCCCGCGAGCTGGACAGGACGTGCCAGTTCCGTTCTGCCGAGCACCCGTCGCCTGCTGTCGTCGCCCGCGGCAAGGAGCGGGGCGAGTCCGCCGGGCTGCGCGTGCGCTCGATGCGGGCGACGATCGCGTGAACCGCCTCCCGTTTTGCTGAGCGACGTCGTGTCACGCGCAGGCTCCTGGACGGGACCGGGTGTGTGACGTGTCGCGGGCGCATGCCCCCCGGGTTCACGAAGCCATCCGGTCGAGCGCTGGCGAGCGTGTGATCACGCGCCATCTGCTGGACCGCGCAGGGCTCAAGGCCGACGAAGTCCACGGTGGCGCCATCACCCTGATCCGGCGGGCTCGGCGGCTAACTTGAATGCCCACCTGCACTGCCTACCGTTGGACGGCGTGTGTTTGGGCCGTGGCGTTGCCGATCTTTGTCGAGGTGACCGCGCCCATCGACGACGCGCTGCACAAGCTTCTGCAAACGCTCATCACCCGTCTGATGAAGCTGCTCACGCGCCGAGCAGTGGTGGCCGAGGAGATGGGCCAGACCTACGTGGCCGAGCCCGACGCCGAGACACACGATTGCAAGCAGCTGGAAAGGCTGAGTCGTTACATCACTGGGCCGGCGCCGTCGGATGAACGAGTTCAGCTCACTCCGGGGGCAACTGACTGGCTGACCGGTCAGCCGCCTGTCTCCAACGACGGGTCCTGGCCGAACCGAGCCGTTCAACCCACCGCCCTCGACCGACCACGCTCGGTCCGAAGTGCGCAGTCAGCATTCGCTGGCCCAGGTCATATCCTGGCCAAGAGCACTCGATCAACTCACTGCGCCTCGGCACTTCGGATCGCCCCTGAGGCAACGATCGGCCGACCGCGGCTTCGGCCCCAGACACGCGCAGCCCGGAGTCTCGTGGGTGCCCGCCCCGAGCACCCGCGGCGCCCCCCCGGCGCGCCAGGTCAACCCATCAGCGCCGTCGGCAGCCAGGTCGCCAGGCCGGGGAACACGCACAGGATCACGATCGCCACCACCATGCACATCATGAAGGGGAAGGCGCCCTTCAGGATCGTCGGCAGCTTGACGTCGGGGGTGATGCCGTTGATGACGAACAGGTTCAGCCCCACCGGCGGCGTGATCAGGCCGAGCTCCATGTTGATGGTCAGGATCACGCCGAACCAGATCGGGTCGAAGCCGGCGGCCAGGATCACCGGCATCAGGATCGGCGTCGTCATCAGGATGATCGCCGCCGGCGGCAGGAACATGCCGGCCACCAGCAGCATCAGGTTGATCGCCGCCAGGATGATCCACTTGTTGACCTGCAGCGCGGCGATGCCCTCGGCCACCGACTGCGTGACCTGCAGCGACGACATCATGTAGCCGAACAGGATCGAGGTGCCGATGATCATCAGCAGCATGCCGCTCTCGCGCAGGCCGTCGCGCAGGATCGCCCACAACTCCATCGGCCGCCAGACGCGGTAGATCACGATCACCATCACCAGGCACAGCAGCGCGCCGACGCCGGCCGCCTCCGACGGCGTGGCGATGCCGCCGTACAGCGCGTAGACGACGCCGACGATGACCGCGATGAAGGGCAGCAGCTTGGGCAGCAGCTCGAGCTTCTCCTTCATCGAGTAGATGCGGTCGGCGTCGATCAGCACGGTGCCGCGCCGCCAGCTCAGGAACAGCGCCCAGGCCATGAACAGGCCGGTCAGCAGCAGCCCCGGGATCACGCCGGCCAGGAACAGGCGGCCGATCGAAGTCTCCGACGCGATGCCGTACAAGATCATCGTGATCGACGGCGGGATCAGGATGCCCAGCGTGCCGCCGGCGGCGATCGCGCCGGTGGCGAGGTCGGCATCGTAGCCGCGCTTGCGCATCTCCGGGATGCCCATCTTGCCGATCGCCGCGCAGGTCGCCGGCGACGAGCCGGTCAGCGCCGAGAACAGCGCGCAGGCGCCGATGTTGCTGATGACCAGCGAGCCGGGCACACGGTGCAGCCAGCGCGACAGCGCCTCGTACAGGTCGCTGCCCGCGCGCGAGCTGGCCACCGCCGCGCCCATGATGATGAACATCGGCAGCGACACGAGGGTGAAGTCCGACAGGCCGGCGAAGATCG
Organism: uncultured Rubrivivax sp.; assembly: GCA_937975735.1. Lineage (GTDB taxonomy): Bacteria > Pseudomonadota > Gammaproteobacteria > Burkholderiales > Burkholderiaceae_C > Rubrivivax. Next base: position 11,091 of record CALJUI010000080.1, on the reverse strand, counting down.
TCTCCGGCATGAAGTTCACGCTGTTCCAGCCGTCGAAGGCCACCATGAAGGCCAGCGCCACGGCACCGAGCGCGAACGCGATCGGCATGCCGGTGGCCAGCGCCGCGACGGTGACCACGAAGATCAGCAGACCGATGACCGGCGGACTCATATCCTGTCCTCGTGGGCCAGCCCGAAGGGCAGTTCGCGGTGCGTCATGACCATCCAGATCTCGGCGATGAACTGCAGGCACAGCAGCGACAGCCCGACCGGCACGCTGAGGTAGGGAATCCACAGCCGCGCGCGCCAGATCGACGGCGTCGTGTGGCCGGACTCGAAGGCCTCCCACCACCAGGGGATCGAGCCGTAGAGGAAGAAGCCACAGAAGGCCAGCGCGATCAGGCTGCCCCACAGGTGCAGCTGGCGCCGCGCCGGCGTGCCCACCATCAGCGGCAGCACGTCGACCGCGACGTGGCCGCGCGTGAGCAGGATGTAGGGCGCGCCGATGAAGGTCGCGGCGACGAGGCCGAAGGTGACGAACTCGGTCTGCCAGATCGATGACTCGCCGAGCACGGCGCGCACGAAGACCATGTGGCAGATGACGCCGATCGACAGCAGGATCATGCCGGCGGCGGCCACCCCGAACAGGCGCGACAGCCCATGGATCGCCGCCACCCAGGCGGGCGGCGGCGGTGCCTTGGCGGCGGAGGTCACTTGACGCTCAGCGCCTTCTCGATCAGCTCCTTGCCGCCGGGCACCTTCTCGGCGAAGGCCTTGTACGAGGTCTTCTGCGCGACCGCGCGCCAGGCGTCGAACTCGGCGTCGGTCAGCGTCGTGACCTCGACCTTGTTCTTCTTAAACACCTCGACCAGCTCGTCGTCGAGCTTCTTCGACTCGGCGTTGAAGTAATCCTCGGACTTCTTCGCGGCCGCCATCAGCGCCTTCTTCTGCGCGTCGTTGAGCCTGTCCCAGCTCTTCTTCGAGATCAGCACCGGCTCGTACATGAACCACAGCGCGTTGTCGCCGGGCGCGGTGATGCACTTGAGCTGCTCGTACAGGCGGAACGACACGAAGCTGCCCGACGAGGTGTCGGTGGCCTGCGCCACGCCCTGCTGCAGCGCGTTGTAGACCTCGCTGGACGGGATCGAGACGATCGACGCGCCGGCGCCGGCCCACATCTGCGCGAAGGTCGAACCGGCCGAGCGGACCTTCAGCCCGGCGGCGTCCTCGGGCTTCTTGATGCACTTGTCCTTGGAGCCGAAGGCGCCGGCCAGCCAGGCGTCGGCCAGCACCTTGACGCCGCCCTGCTCGATGACGGCCTTGATGTCCTGCATGAAGGGCGAGGCGTTGATGCGCAGCGCGTGGGCATGGCTCTTGACCAGCCCGGGCATCAGCGTCGCGCCGAACTGCGGGTGGAAGCCCGAGGCGTAGTCGAGCGGGAAGGCGCTCATGTCGATCTGGCCGTTGAGCATCGCCTTCCACTGCTCCTGCGCCTTCACCAGGCTCGATCCCGGGAAGACCTTGATCTCGAGGCCGACCTTCGCGTTGGCGACCTCGCGCGCGATGATCTGCACCATCTCGTCGCGCACGTCGCCCTTGCCGCCGGGGAACTGGTGCGAGGCCTTCAGCGTGATGTCGGCCGCCCCGGCGCCGGCGGAGGCCGCGAACAGGGCCGCCGCGACGGTGAGGCGCCAGCCGGAAGTCTTCGTGCTTTGGTTCATGATGTCTCCTGTGGAACTCGGCATCGGCCAAGGTCCGGGCACTGTAGCGCGGCGGGCCGTCCTGGCCGACGGCCCGTGCCTACTGACTATCCCTGAGGAGTGAGCGATGCCCAGCGACAACCTGCACCCCGTTCGCACCGTCGGCGCCAGCGGCCTGAAGGCCTCGGCGCTGTGGCTCGGCAGCATGATGTTCGGCGACCGCACCGACGCCACCGAGGCCGCGCGCATCGTCGAGCACGCGCGCGAGTCGGGCGTCAACGCGATCGACACCGCCGACATCTACGCCGGCGGCGAGTCCGAGCGCATCGTCGGGCGACTCATCGGCCGCGAACGCGAGCGCTGGGTGCTGGCGTCCAAGGTGGCCAACCCGGTCGGCGACCAGCCGAACGACCGCGGCCTGTCCCGGCACTGGATCCTGCGCGCGATCGACCGCAGCCTGCAGCGGCTGGACACCGACTGGATCGACCTGTACTACATGCACCGCGACGACGAGAGCACGCCGGTGGAGGAGACGGTCGCGACGATGGCCCGGCTGATCGAGCTCGGCAAGATCCGCTACTACGGCGTGTCGAACTTCCGCGCCTGGCGCGTGGCCCGCATGGTCGAGACGGCCCGGCGCATGGGCGTGCCGGCGCCGATCGCCTGCCAGCCACCGTACAACGCGATGAGCCGCGGCATCGAGACCGAGCTGCTGCCCTGCTGCGCGCACTATGGCGTGGGCGTGATCAGCTACAGCCCGCTGGCGCGCGGCGTACTCAGTGGCAAGTACCGGCCCGGCGAGGAGCCGCCGGAAGGCAGCCGCGCGGCGCGCGCCGACCGCCGGCTGATGCAGACAGAGTGGCGGCCCGAGTCGGTCGAGCTCGCGCAGCGCTTCCAGGCCCACGCGATGGCCCGCGGCGTCACCGCCGGCCAGCTGGCGACGGCCTGGGTGCTGCACAACCGGCTGATCACCGGCGTGATCGCCGGCCCGCGCACGCTGGCGCAGTGGACCGACTACGTGGCCGCGCTGGCGGTGCCCTTCATCGCCACCGACGAGGCCTTCGTCGACGCGCTGGTCGCACCAGGCCATGCGTCGACGCACGGCTACACCGACCCGATCTACCCGGTCACCGGGCGGGTGCCGCGCGCCGGCTGAAGGACCCGGCGCTCAGCGGCCGAGGCCGGCCTCACGCGCCAGCACGATCGCCTGGGCGCGGCTCTCGACGCCCAGCCGGTCGAAGATCGCCGACACCTGGTTGCGCACGGTCTTCTCCGACAGCGCGAGCGTCGCGGCGATCTGGCTGTTGTCGCGGCCTTTCGCGATCAGCGCCAGCATCTCGCGCTGACGCGGCGTCAGTGCCACGAGGCGGGCGTCGTCGGCGGTGGGCAGGAAGCGCCGGATGGCATCGCACCAGAGGGCCCAGCCCGGCTCGTCCTCGAGCAGCAGGTGGTTGCCGCTGTCGATCGGCACGAACTGCGCGCCGGGGATCTCGCCGGCGATCAGCCGCCCCTCGGCGAACGGCACGCGCACGTCGTGCACGCTGTGCAGCACCAGCGTCGGGCAGCGGACCTGAGGTAGCAGATCGACGACATCGATGGTGTTGAACACGCGCATGAATTGCGCCGCGTTCTCCGGCGACGTGGACAGGCGCTCCATCTCGTTGAACCAGGCGTGCTGCTCGGCCGTGCCGCCGGGGATGAACTGGGTCGTGAAGAACTGGCGGAACGAGGGGTCGGCCTTGCCCCAGCCCAGCGCCGCCAGCCGCGCCATCGTCTCCGCCTCCTCGCGCTGCTGCGGGGTGTCGCTGCGCACCAGCCGGCCGCGCGCATAGCCGCCGTGCAGCACGAGGTGGCTCACGCGCTCGGGGTGGCGCACCGCGTAGGCGATGGCCACGGCGGCCCCCTGGCTGATGCCCAGCAGCGCGAAACGCTCGTGGCCGACCGCCTCGACCACCGCCTCGAGGTCGTCGACCCAGCTGTCGAAATCCAGCCGCCGCACGATCCAGTCCGACAGGCCGCAGCCCCGCTCGTCGTAGCGCACGAAGGTGCCGATGTCCGACATCGCCTGCAGCAGGTGCTGCCAGACCGCGCTGCCCCAATCGAACTCCAGGTGCGACAGCCAGGTCGCGGCCTTCACGATGACCGGCTCGCCGCGACCGGTGCTGGCCCAGGCCAGGCGCACCCCTTCGGCACTGCGCGTGAAACGGATCTGCTGCGGGGCGAGGGAAGGCGCGGCCATGTGGCTCCTCCTTGCCCGCGCAGCATACGAAGACCTGGGGGGTCGGGACAAGGGTCCCGGGCCTCGAACGCCGTCGGCCAGGATCGCCCCCCTCGACGGGACATCCGACCCGAGACCTGCCGCGTAGACGGGAACACATTCGACGCACCCCGTCCCTCAGGAGGATCCGATGCCCGATTCGACTGCCCCCCGCCGCGCCGCGATCATCGGCGCCAGCATCGCCGGCCTGCTGGCCGCGCGTGCGCTCGCCGAGCACTTCGACGAGGTGGTGCTGCTCGAGCGCGATGCCTTGCCCGAGGACGCGGCACCCCGCAAGGGCACCCCGCAGGCGATCCACCCCCACGGCCTGCTGGCGCGCGGCCAGCAGGCGATGGAGGCCCTGTGCCCCGGCTTCACCGCCGCGCTGCTGGCGCAGGGCGCGGTGTCGGCCGACATCGGCCTGGCCGTGGTGCTCGACGTCGACCGCCAGCGCCTGGCGCGGCGGCCGGTCGGCTTCAAGGGCCTGGCGGTAAGCCGTCTGGCGATCGAGGCACAGATCCGGCGCATGGTGCTCGGCATGCCGCGCGTGCGCGCGATGACCGGCGTCGACGTGATCGAGCCGGTGCACGAGGCTGGCCAGGTCAGGGGCGTGCGCTGGCGTGCGCGCGCCGGTGACTTGGCGCCGCAGGTGCTCGATGCCGCGCTCGTGGTCGACGCGAGCGGCCGCGGCTCGCGCAGCCCGACCTGGCTGGCCCAGTGGGGCTACGCGCCGGCGCCGGAGGAACGCGTGGAGGTCGGCATCGCCTATGCCAGCGCGAACTACCGCCGCGACGACGCCCACGCGCCGCCCGTGGGCGCGGTGATCTGCCCGGCCACGTCCGACCTGCCGCGTCCGGCGGTGCTCATCGCGCAGGAACCCGACGCCGAGGGTCGGGCACGCTGGACGCTCGTCTACGGCGGTTATGCCGGCGACCACGTGACGCCGAACGACGAGGGCCTGCGCGAGCGCGCGCGCGACGTCGCCAGTCCGGAGCTGCAGGCCCTGGTCGAGCGCGGCGAGCGCCTGACACCGATCCAGCGCTACCATTTCCCGCACAGCCAGCGCCGCCGATACGAGCGGCTGACGCACTTCCCCGCCGGCTTCCTCGTCATCGGCGACGCTCTCGCCAGCTTCAACCCGATCTACGGCCAGGGCATGACGGTGGCCGCTTGCGAGGCCGAGCTGCTGCGCGCGCAGCTGGCGCGCGACGACGGCATGGTCTCGGCGCGCCGCTTCTTCCGCGCCGCGGCACGCCTGATCGACACGCCCTGGCAGCTGGCCGTCGGCTCGGACCTGGCCATCGCGTCGGTGCCGGGGCCGCGGCCGCTGGCGGTGCGGGTGATCAACGCCTACGTCGCGCGGCTGCAGCGCGCGGCGGTGCACGACGCCGAAGTCACCGCCGCGTTCGTCAAGGTGCTGCACATGCTCGCGCCACCGCCATCGCTGTTCGCGCCGGGCATTCTGTGGCGGGTGCTGTGGCGTGGCGGTCGACAGGCCGAAGCCGTCACGGCAACGCCGAGGGATCCGCAGCCTGGCTTCATCGTGCCGACGTCGAGCGCCCTGCGGTGAGCTCGCCGGCGGCGATCGACCTGCTGGCGTTGGCGGCCTGCACCGCTGCGGCGTGCGCGCTGCGTCCGCGCGCCCACCTCGCCTGCCGACTCGTCGCCGTTGCGGTGCTGGGCGCGGCGGCGCTGAGCTGGATGCTGGCCCACTCGGCCTGGCTGGCCAGCATCGCGGTGCCGGCGCTGTGGGCGCTGGCCGCCGTGGGGCTGGTCAACGGAGTCGCGGCCTGGGGCCGTTCCGCAACCCGATGAACGAGGTCACGATGTCCGCGCCCAGAACCTTCCTGCTCGTCCACTGCGGCTTTGCCGGAGGCTGGACCTGGCAGGCCACGGCCGCCGAGTTGCGGCGGCGTGGCCACCTCGTCCATGCGCCCACGCTAACCGGTCTGGGCGAGCGGGCCCACCTGGCACGGCCGGAGACCGATCTGGACACCCATGTGCAGGACCTCGTCGGCGTCGTCGAGTGCGAGGCCATCGACCGGTTCACCGTCGTCGCGTCCAGCTCGGGCAGCATGGCCGCCACCGGTCTGGCCGACCGCCTGCCCGGGCAGATCGAACGACTCGTCTACATCGACACGCTGGTGCCGCAGAACGGCCAGTCGTGGATGGATCTGCTCGGGCCAACGGTCGCGGCGCCGCTGCTGGAAGCCGCACGCCTGCACGGCGACGGCTGGCGGGTGCCGCGCAGCGACGTCGAGCCTCCGCGCTGGACGCCGCAGCCGCTGGCCTCGGTGACACAGCCGATCCGTTTGCGGACCACAACCACCGCGTCGTTCGCCCGGCACTACGTGCATTGCACGGCCAGGCCGGCGGGCTGGTTCTTCGGCCTCGGCGACGTGATCGACCGCGAGGCGGCGCGGCTGCGGGCCGCCGGCTGGCCGATCCACCCGCTGGCCAGCGATCACCTGCCGATGCTGAGCCAGCCGCAGGCGCTGGCCGATCTGCTCGACCGACTGCCCTGAGACACGCGCGTCAGCGCACGCGCAGCCGCGTGCCCTCGCCCCCGGCAGCGACGACCTCGCCCACCTCGGCCGCAGCGTCGAAGCCGTGGCGGTGGAAGATGCCGAGCACCTCGTCCACGCTGGCCGCGTCGCAGCACACGAGCAGGCCGCCGCTGGTCTGCGGGTCGGACAGCAGCGCCTGGTCCTCGGCGGCGAAGCCGGCCGGCAGCACCACGTCGGCACCGTAGCCGGCCCAGTTGCGTCCCGAGGCGCCGGTGACGTGGCCCTGCGCGACGAGTTCGCGCACGCCGGTGAGCAGCGGCACCTTGGCCCAGTCGATGACCATCGACGCCTTCGCGCCGCGCGCCAGCTCCAGGCCGTGGCCGGCCAGGCCGAAGCCGGTGATGTCGGTCAGCGCGTGCACGCCGGGCAGCGCCGCCAGGTCCGGCCCCGGCGTGTTCAGCTTGGTCGTCGTCGAGATCATCTGCGCATAGCCGGCCGCCGACAGCTGCTCCTTCTTCAGCGCCGCCGACATCACGCCGACGCCGATGGGCTTGCCGAGCACGAGTCGGTCGCCGACCTGCGCCTCGCTGTTCTTCTTCACGCGCTTCGGGTGCACCAGGCCCATCGCGACCAGACCGTAGATGGCCTCGACCGAGTCGATCGTGTGGCCGCCGGCGATCGGGATGCCCGCGGCCTTGCAGACGTCGTTGCCGCCCTGCAGGATCTTGCCGATGGTCGCGGTGTCGAGCACGTTGATCGGCATGCCGACCAGCGCCAGCGCCATGATCGGCGTGCCGCCCATCGCGTAGACGTCGCTGATCGCGTTGGTCGCGGCGATGCGGCCGAATTCGTAGGGGTCGTCGACGATCGGCATGAAGAAGTCGGTCGTCGCGATCAGCGCCTGCTCGTCGTTGAGCTGGTAGACGGCGGCGTCGTCGGCGGTCTCGATGCCGACCAGCAGCTGCGGCGGGATCGGCATCTGGGTCGTGCCCTTGAGGATCTCGCTGAGCACGCCCGGCGCGATCTTGCAGCCGCAGCCGCCGCCGTGCGAGAGCGAGGTCAGCCGGGGCTGCGTGGCCGGGGTCTTGTCGGGGGCGTTCATCGGGTCATCTCCACGGTGTGCCGGACGATGCGACGCAGCGTCCGTCGTTCGCGCGCCGGCGCGAACAGCGGCGCGCGACGCGCGACGCGCGCGCGCAGGTCGACGAGCATAGCCGGATCGTCGCGCGCGCGCTCCAGCAGGGCCGCGAGCGCCGCGCCGTCGCCGGGCGGGAACAGGGCCGGGTAGTCGACCCCGAGCATGCCGACGTTGCCGGGGATGTCCGACGCGATCACCGGCGTGCCGCTGCACACCGCCTCCATCACGACGTGCGCGCCGCCCTCCATCCGGCTGGCGTGCACCAGCACGTGGGCGCGCTGGATGCGGGCAGTCGTCGCGCGGTGCGGCAGCGCGCCGAGCCAGCGGTAGCCGGGGCATTCGGCGTCGCAGGCGGCGGCAGCCGCGCCGAGCGTCCGGTCCAGCGGCGCGCCGACATGGTCGATCAGGATGTCGGCGCGACGGGCCAGGCGCCGCGCCGCGTCGAACAGGGTGCGCGGGTCCTTCTCGTCGCGCAGGTGGCCGACCATCACCGCGCGCAGGTGGCGGCCGGTCTTGGGCAGCGTCTTGCGCGACGGCGTCGACTGGAAGCACACCGCCGTCTTGGCGCGCAGCGCCGCCGGCAGGTCCTGCGGCGCCCGCTCGTGCAGCACGACCAGCGTCGTCGCCAGCGCCAGCGAGCGCTGCGCGGCGGCATCGACGTGGATGTCACGGTACAGGTCGGTGCCGGTCAGCGCGACGATCAGCGGCCGTCCGGGGTGCGCTCCGGCGAACGCTGCGATCGACGCCGCCGAGCGGCGGGCGTGCAGCGCGAGCATCACCGCGTCGTCGCCGCCGTCCCAGGCCGCGCAAAGGCGAACCGCATAATCGGCCGACAGCATCTGCGACCAGCGCCTCGCCGTCTGCCAGTTGCCGTTGTTGGCGTCGGCCAGGGCCGGCGTCACCAGACACAGCGTCGGTCGCTTCATGTCGAGGAGTTATAGCGCGGATGTCCGACCCGGCACTGCACGATCCCGTACTCGCCCGCGGCGGCGACCCGGCGCTGCTGGCGCGGCCGCTGGTCGACGCGCGCGCCTCGCTGCGGCGCCGGTTCGACGCCGGGCGCGCGGCGCTGGCGGGCGCGCTGGAGATCCGCTACGCGCCGGAGCTGAACCCGCCGTTGTGGGAGCTGGGCCACGTCGCCTGGTTCGAGGAGCGCTGGCTGGCGCGCAACCCGCAGCGCCTGCGCGGCGCCGCCGCCGACCCGGAGTGCGCGCTCGCCGCGCCGGCGCTGGCCGGCGCCGACGCCCTGTACGACTCGAGCCGGGTCGAGCACACGCGCCGCTGGCACCTGGACCTGCCCGACGCCGATCGCACGCTGGCGCTGATGGCGCGCAGCCGCGAACGCACGCTCGCGCTGCTGGCCGACAGCGCCGGCGACGACGATGCGCTGTACTTCTTCCGGCTCGCGCTGCACCACGAGGACATGCACCGCGAAGCCTGGGTCTACATGGGTCAGCACCTGGGGCTGGACCTGCGGCCGGCGCTCGACCAGATCGCGCCGGCCGCCGCGACGGCGTCCGGCGACTGGGCGCTGGCCGGCGGGCCGTTCGTGCTCGGCCACGACGGGCCGGGTTTCGTGTTCGACAACGAGCGCGGCGCGCACGACCACCCGCTCGGCGACTTCACGATCGAGAGCGCACCGGTCCGCTGGCGCGCCTACCTGCCCATCGCCGAGGTCGGCGGCTACGCCGACCGGCGCCACTGGTCGGACGCCGGCTGGGCCTGGTGCCAGCGCCAGCGCGCCGAGCGGCCGCGCCACCTGCGCCGCGAGGACGGCGTCTGGTCGCAGGCGCTGTTCGGCCGCTGGGTCGACCTGGACCTCGACGCGCCGGCGATGCACCTGACCCACCACGAAGCCGAGGCCTGGTGCCGCTGGGCCGGCCGCCGGCTGCCGACCGAGGCCGAATGGGAGTGCGCCGCGCTGACGGCGGCGTCCGGCGGCGAGGCCTTCGACTGGGGCCAGGTCTGGGAATGGACGGCCAGTGCGTTCGCGCCCTACCCCGGTTTCGAGCCGCATCCGTACCGCGACTACTCGACCCCCTGGTTCGACGGCCGGCCGGTGATGCGCGGCGGCTCGTTCGCGACCGCGGCGCGGCTGAAGCACCCTCGCTATCGCAACTACTTCACCGCCGACCGCAACGACCTGTTCGCGGGCTTCCGCAGCTGCGCGGCCTGAGCGGCTGTCCGCCGGCTCAGGTGCCGGCGGCGAAGACCGCGAACCAGTCCTGCGGATCGGCCCAGCGCCGGATGCGGCCGAAGCCGGCGTCGCGCAACAGCGCCTCGAAGTCGTCGGCGCGGTACTTGTACGAGTTCTCGGTGTGCAGGCACTCGCCGGCGTCGAAGCGGCGCTCGCCGCCGGGCCAGCGCACCGTCAGCGGCTCGCGCGCGCGCAGGTGCATCTCGATGCGCGACCGGGCCTCGTCGAAGCGCGCCAGGTGCGCCCACTGGCGCACCTCGAAGTCTGCCTCCAGCAGCGCGTTCAGGTGGTTCAGCAGGTTGAGGTTGAAGGCGCCGGTCACGCCCAGTGCGTCGTCGTAGGCGGCCTCCAGCACCGCCTTGTCCTTGACGAGGTCGACGCCGATCAGCAGCTGCCCGCCCTGGCTCGCAGCATAGGCCTGGCGCAGGAAGCGCAGGGCGGCATCGGGCGTGAAGTTGCCGATGCTCGAGCCAGGATAGAACAGCTGCCGCGGCCCGTCGCCGGCCTCGGCCGGCAGTTCGAGCGTCGAGGAGAAGTCCATCCCGATGCCGAGCATCGGCACGGTCGGGTGCTCACGCTGCAGGCAGGCCAGCGACTGGCGCAGGAACTCCACCGAGATGTCGACGGCGACGTAGCGGCTCGGCCGCAGCGTCGCGAACAGCCGCCCGGCCTTGGCGCAGTTGCCGGCGCCGAGATCGACCAGCACGCCGCCGGTGCCCATCGCGTCCGCGATCGGAGCGGCATGCCGCGACATGATCGCCGCCTCGGTGCGCGTCGGGTAGTACTCGGCCAGCTCGGTGATCGCGTCGAACAGACGCGAGCCGAGCGGGTCGTACAGGAATTTGGGCGAGACCTCGGCCGGCGAGCGGCGCAGCCCCCGGATCAGCTCTTCGCGAACCGCATCGCGGTTCTCGACGTGCAGCTGCAAGAAACCGGGCTCCGGCGCGACCAAGGCATCCATCGCGGCGACTGTATCGCAGCGGGATGCAGGCCCTCCCGGCTTGCGGTCTAATGCCCTTTCCCTTCAACCCCTCGAGGAGATTCGACATGATCGACCTGTCCGCTTCCCGCACGATCCGTTCGCTGCTGGTGAGCGCGATGGTCACCTTCGGCGCGTTCGCCCACGCGCAGCAGGTGTTCCGCGTCACCGCCATCCCCGACGAGTCGCCCACCGAGCTCGCGCGCAAGGCCGAGCCGCTGATGAAGTACCTGGAGTCCAAGCTCGGCATGAAGGTCGAGTTCACCCCCGTCACCGACTACGCCGCCGCGGTCGAGACGCTGGTCAACAAGAAGGTCGACATGGCCTGGTTCGG
>CALJUI010000079.1 GCA_937975735.1 uncultured Rubrivivax sp. | reverse complement strand
CGCGGCCACCGACGACGGCCAGCGTGCCCGCGCGCTGCTCGAAGGCAAGCCCGTGGCCAAGGCGGCGCCGGCGGCCGAGAACGGGCGCTGGGTGGTGCAGATCGGTGCCTTCGCGGAGGAGCGCACCGTGCGCGACGCCCGCGCCAAGGCCGGCAAGGCCGGGCTGGACACCTACACCCAGGTCATCACGGTCAATGCGGCCAAGCGCACGCGGGTGCGCGTGGGGCCGTTCGGCGCCCGCGAGGAGGCCGACGCGGCCGCGTCGGTCGTCATCGGACTGTGGCGCGGCTTCGTGTTCGAAGTGCTCGCGGTGCTGGGCTGGGTGGTGGGCTACTTCGCTGCGCAGTGGCTGGCCGCGGACCTGGCGCCGCACCTGCCGCTGGGTGAGCCGGGCGCGTCCGGGGTGCGCTATGCGGCGGCCTTCGCGCTGTGCTTTATTCTGGCGATGATCCTGTGGGGCCTGCTGGCCAAGCTCGTGCGGCTGCTGCTGCGCGCCACGCCGCTGTCGATCCCCGACCGCATGCTCGGCGCCGGCTTCGGCGTGCTGCGAGGCGGCCTGCTGCTGCTGGTGGCGGCCACCATCGTGGCACTGACGCCGGTGGCCCAGAGCCCGACCTGGCAGGCCTCGGTCGGCGCGCGCTGGCTGGACCAGGCCATCGTCGTGATCCGCCCGGCGCTGCCGACCCAGGTCGCGCAGTGGCTGCCGGGCGCGGCCCGTTAACTTCGAACCCTCTCACTCCATCATGTGCGGCATCGTCGGCGTCATCTCCAAGGAACCGGTCAACCAGCTGATCTACGACGCGCTGCTGCTGCTGCAGCACCGCGGCCAGGACGCGGCCGGCATCGTCACGATGCTCGACACCAAGTGCTTCATGCACAAGGCGCGCGGCATGGTGCGCGACGTCTTCCGCACACGCAACATGCGTGCGCTGCCCGGCACGGTGGGCCTGGGCCAGGTGCGCTACCCGACAGCGGGCAACGCGTACTCGGAGGAGGAGGCGCAACCCTTCTATGTCAACGCGCCGTTCGGTATCGTGCTCGTGCACAACGGCAACCTGACGAATGCCGGGGCGCTGAGGCAGGAGCTGTTCGCGGTCGACCGCCGGCACATCAACACCGAGAGCGACTCCGAGGTGCTGATCAACGTGCTGGCGCACGAACTCGAGCGCGCCGCGCGCGACCTGCCGCTGACGCCCGACGAGGTCTTCCGCGCCGTGGCAGCCGTGCACAAGCGCATCAAGGGCTCCTACGCGGTCATCGCGCTGGTCGCCGGCTACGGCTTGCTGGCCTTCCGTGACCCGCACGGCATCCGGCCGCTGTGCGTCAGCGAAGGCATCGGTGCCGACGGTGCGCAGGAGGTGATGGTGGCCAGCGAGACGGTGGCCATCGAGGGCACCGGCCACCGCGTCGCGCGCGACGTGGCGCCCGGCGAGGCGGTGTTCATCGACCTGCAGGGCAAGGTGCATGCACGCCAGTGCGCCG
>CALJUI010000078.1 GCA_937975735.1 uncultured Rubrivivax sp. | reverse complement strand
TCGTGTGCGGCTGCAGGCAGCGCTCGTCCCAGTCCAGGCCGGAATGGGCCAGCAGGGCCTCGACCTCCGGGCGCGGCGCCTGCACCAGACGGTCGTAGTCGACGTCGTGCAGCCGCTCGGGGAACAGCGTGCGCCAGTGCGCCATCAGGCGGCGGTACTGGCGGAACCAATGGGCGATGTCGCGCAGGTCGAGCGCGTAGGGCATCGCGTGCGTCAGGTGCAGGAAGTAGATCGCCAGCGCGTTGTCCAGCGGCTGGCGCACCGTGTGCACCACGCGCGCCTGCGGCATCAGGGCCAGCGCCAGCCCCAGGTGCAGGAAGTTGTCGGGCCGCTTGTCGGTGACCAGCGCTGCACCGGGGTGGCGCTGCCGCACGCCGTCCAGGTAGCGTGCGCGCAGCTGCTGCCGAAAGGCCTGGTCATCCAGCGCGCCTGACTGTGCGGACTCGCGCTGCAGGTGCTCGCGCGCGACCGCGGGCAGCAGCGGCATCTCGCCGCCGGCGGTGACGCGCGGGTGGCTGGCCAGGATGCGCTCCACCAGGCTGGACCCGGAGCGGAACATGCCGCACACGAAGAGCAGGTCCGGGGTGGTGTCGTCCTTGACTTCGGCCGGCAGCGGCGGCAGCCGGCGCGGGATGCTGCGGATGATGAAGTCGATCAGGCGCTCGTGCGCCGCCGCGTCGTAGCGCACGCTGCCGGCCGCGCGGCTGGCCTCGTTGGCCGCGGTGTAGGCCGCGAAGGCCTGGTCGTAGGCGCCGACGCCGTCCAGCGCCTTGCCCAGCCCGAAGCCGAGGTCGGCGCGGTCGGCCGCGCTGCGGCCGGGGCGCGCGATGGCCCGCTGCAGCTCGCCGATCAACGGGTCGTTCGCGCCCTCCAGCGGGCACAACGGCGGCAGCCGCGACAGCGCCACGGCATGGCCGGGCTCGATCGCCAGCACCTGCGTGTAGGCCTCGCGCGCGGCGGCGGCGTCGCCGCGCTGCTCGTGCAGGTTGCCCAGGTTCAGCCATGCGGGCACGTAGCGCGGCTGGCGCTGCAGCGCGGCCTGCAGTTCGGCCGCGGCATCGTCTGGCCGGGCCAGACCCTCGGCCAGGATGACGGCCAGGTTCAGGTGCACCTCTTCCGGGTCGCGCACGCCATGCGCGAGCGCCTCGCGGTAGGCCTGCAGGGCCCGCTCGTGACGCTGCGCCTGCTGGCACAGCCAGCCCAGGTGGTACCAGCTGTCGGGCAGGTCCGGGTGCGCGGCCAGCAGGGCCTCGTGCGCGTCGATGGCCTCGGGCACGCGGCCGGCGCGGCGCAGCATCGTGGCGCGGTCGAGCAGGGCCTGCAGGAGCTCGGTGGACGGCGGCATCGTCTCAGCGTGGCGCGCGCGCGGCGTCAAGGCGGGGGATGGTGTCGAGGCCGGCGCGGCGGGCAAGGGCACCGTGGCGGGGGGCCGGCCGAAGGGGTGGCGGAGGGAGCGGGATTCGAACCCGCGGTGGGCTGTTAACCCACACACGCTTTCCAGGCGTGCGCGTGACCCCCCTGATCCATCCTTCTGCGCGACGAGGCCCACGATTCTAGTCGACCGCGTCGACGGCCTTGTCGCGCAGCCACT
>CALJUI010000077.1 GCA_937975735.1 uncultured Rubrivivax sp. | reverse complement strand
TTCGGCCCCGGCGACGTGGCGGGCGAGATGGACATGGCCGACGACACGTGGCACCTGGTCAAGCACACCAGCAAGGTATCCGGGTTCGTCGGCGGCGCGCGCAACCGCCCGTCGCCGATCTCCGAGGCCGAGGTCAACAAGATCGTCAACCAGATGCAGGAAGGGGTCGAGAAGCCCCGGCCCAAGGTCGAATGGACCGTGGGCGAGCTGGTGCGCGTCAAGGAAGGCCCGTTCACCGACTTCAACGGCGCGGTCGAGGAAGTCAACTACGAGAAGTCCAAGGTCCGCGTGTCGGTCACGATCTTCGGTCGTGCCACCCCGGTCGAGCTGGACTTCGCGCAGGTCGAGAAGATCTGAGTTCTGCGCGGGTGACGTGGCGCGACCCGGCGCCACCCGCGGATGTTTCCTGGGTCGCAACAGACGAGGAGCCGGCTTCCACCGGCGCTTGAACTCGATAGGAGCCATTCATGGCAAAGAAGATCGTCGGCTTCATCAAGCTGCAGATCCCGGCCGGCAAGGCCAACCCGTCGCCGCCGGTCGGTCCGGCGCTCGGCCAGCGCGGCCTGAACATCATGGAGTTCTGCAAGGCGTTCAACGCCCAGACGCAGAGCTACGAGCCGGGGCTGAAACTGCCGGTGGTGATCACCGCGTTCGCGGACAAGTCCTTCACCTTCGTGCTGAAGTCGCCGCCGGCGACCGTGCTGCTGAAGAAGGCCGCGAAGATCGAGAAGGGCTCGGGCAAGCCTCACCTGGACAAGGTCGGCAAGGTCACGCGCGCGCAGCTCGAGGAGATCGCCAAGATGAAGAACAAGGACCTCACCGCGGCCGACATGGACGCGGCGGTCAAGACCATCGCCGGCTCGGCCCGCTCGATGGGCCTGACGGTGGAAGGAGTCTGACCATGGCCAAGCTCACCAAGAAGGCCAAGACCCAGGTCGGCAAGGTCGACAGCCTGAAGCTGTACCCGATCGACGCCGCGCTGTCGCTGGTCAAGCAGTTCGCCACCGCGAAGTTCGACGAGTCGATCGACGTCGCCGTTCAGCTCGGCATCGACGCGCGCAAGTCCGACCAGGTCGTGCGCGGCGCCGTCGTGCTGCCCAACGGCACCGGCAAGAGCAAGCGCGTGGCGGTGTTTGCCCAGGGCGCGAAGGCCGAGGAGGCCAAGGCCGCGGGCGCCGACATCGTCGGCATGGACGATCTGGCCGCCGAGATCAAGGCCGGCAAGATGGACTTCGACGTCGTCATCGCCTCGCCCGACACGATGCGCGTCGTCGGCACGCTGGGCCAGATCCTCGGCCCGCGCGGCCTGATGCCGAACCCGAAGGTCGGCACGGTGACGCCGGACGTCGCCGGGGCGGTCAAGAACGCCAAGGCCGGCCAGGTGCAGTTCCGCGTCGACAAGGCCGGCATCGTGCACGGCACGATCGGCCGCCGTTCGTTCGAGGACGACAAGCTCGCCGGCAACCTGCGCGCGCTGCTGGATGCGCTGAACAAGGCCAAGCCGGCCAGCACCAAGGGCATCTACCTGCGCAAGGTGGCGGTGTCTTCGACGATGGGAGTCGGTGTTCGCGTGGACGTGTCCTCGCTGAGCGCCGCGTGATGAATTCGGGGCCGGGCGGCCGATGCCGCGCGGTCCCGTTCGAGTTGGTGGGCCGGGGCCTTCGGGCGCCGGGCCATCCAAGACCGCTGGTGGGGTCCGAGAGGGCCTCGTAATCGAGGGTGAGAACCCGAAGCCAGCGCAGATGGCGGTCCCGCTGCACAAGGATGACCATGGGGATTCCGGAGCAGAAGGTCGCTGAAACCGTGGTGCCAGGGGCGTTGCCCGCAACGACCCGAGCACCCTTCGTGAGGAGCAGACCTTGAGTCTCAATCGCAACGAGAAGGCAGCCGTGGTGTCGGACGTGTCGGCGCAAGCCGCACGCGCCCAGACGCTGGCGCTGGCCGAGTATCGTGGCCTCACCGTGGCCCAGATGGACGTGCTGCGCAAGCAGGCACGCGAGCAGGGCGTGTACCTTCACGTGCTGAAGAACACGCTCGCCCGCCGTGCCGTCGCCGGCACGTCCTTCGAAGTGGTCGCGGAAGCCATGAGCGGCCCGCTGATCTACGGCTTTTCCGAGGATGCCGTGGCCGCGGCGAAAGTCATCAACGACTTCGCCAAGGGCAACGACAAGCTGATCGTCAAGGGCGGCGCGTACGCCGGCAAGGCCCTGGATGCCGCGGGCGTTTCCGCCCTGGCCTCCATCCCGAGCCGCGAGGTGCTGATCGCCCAGGTCGCCGGCCTGCTGAAGTCGCCCATCCAGCGGATGGCCGTCGTGCTGGCCGCGGTGGCCGAGAAGAAGGGTGGCGGTGCCGAGGCGGCCGCCGCCGCAGCCTGATTCGCATCTTCCCCACACACATCAATCGATTTCGAGGAATCCCAAATGGCATTCGATAAAGACGCTTTCCTGTCCTCCATGGACAGCATGACCGTGATGGAACTCAATGACCTGGTCAAGGCCATCGAGGAGAAGTTCGGTGTTTCCGCCGCCGCGATGGCCGCTCCGGCCGCCGGTGGTGGCGCTGGCGGCGCCGCCGCTGCCGCCGAGGAGAAGACCGAGTTCGACGTCATGCTGCTCGAGGCGGGCGCGAACAAGGTGTCGGTCATCAAGGCCGTGCGTGAACTGACCGGTCTGGGCCTGAAGGAGGCCAAGGACATGGTCGACGGCGCGCCGAAGGCCGTCAAGGAAGGCGTGGCCAAGGCCGACGCCGAAGCGGCCGTGAAGAAGCTGGTGGAAGCCGGCGCCAAGGCGGAAATGAAGTAACGCTGAGCGAAGAGCGGGGTCGGCGGTGCCGGCCCCTTCTCGGGTGTGTGAACACCTGCAAACGCCGGTGGCGGCGTTTTCAAGTGTTCTCTGATCCGACTGCAGAGAACGGGTTTGGTCGGGCTCCGGTGCAACGCCGGGGTTGTCCGCCAGCGGCAGGTAGTGGCCTGCCACCAAGCCTCGGACGCCCAGTCCGAGTAGCCAGTCGCCGACGAAACCGCTGCCACGGCCAGGCGGGGGTTCTCGACACGGAGAGTTCAATGGCGCAAGCATCCACGACCTACAGCTACACCGAGCGCAAGCGGATCCGCAAGAGCTTCGGCAAGCGCGCAAGCGTGCTCAAGGTTCCCTACCTGCTGACCATGCAGCAGGAGTCGTACGTCGCCTTCCTGCAGAAGGACGTTCCGCCCGCTCAGCGCAAGCCCGAGGGGTTGCAGGCGGCCTTCCTGTCCGCGTTCCCGATCGTCTCCCACAACGGGTTCGTGGAGATGAAGTTCATCGAGTACCACATCGCCAAGCCACCGTTCGACGTGCGCGAGTGCCAGCAGCGCGGCCTGACCTTCGCGGCGGCCGTGCGCGCCAAGCTGCAGATGATCATCTACGACCGCGAGTCGCACCCGCAGAAGGTCGTCAAGGAGATCAAGGAGCAGGAGGTCTACATGGGCGAGGTGCCCCTGATGACCGACTACGGCTCCTTCATCGTCAACGGCACCGAGCGCGTGATCGTGTCGCAGCTGCACCGCAGCCCGGGCGTGTTCTTCGAGCACGACAAGGGCAAGACGCACAGCTCGGGCAAGCTGCTGTTCAGCGCCCGCATCATCCCGTACCGCGGCTCCTGGCTCGACTTCGAGTTCGACCCGAAGGACATCCTGTACTTCCGCGTCGACCGCCGCCGCAAGATGCCGGTGACGATCCTGCTCAAGGCGATCGGCCTGAACCCGGAGGCCATCCTCGCCCACTTCTTCGTCAACGACACCTTCCGCCTGATGGACTCGGGCGCGCAGATGGCCTTCGTCGCCGACCGCCTGCGCGGCGAGGTCGCGCGCTTCGACCTGACCGACAAGGACGGCAACGTCATCGTCGAGAAGGACAAGCGCATCACCGCCCGCCACGTCAAGCAGCTCGAGCAGACGGGCACCGGCTTCATCTCGGTGCCGGAGGACTTCCTCGTCGGCCGGATGCTGGCGCGCAACATGGTCGACCCGGAGACCGGCGAGATCATCGCCAAGGCCAACGACGAGCTCACCGAGGCGCTACTCAAGAAGCTGCGCGCGGCGGGCATCCAGGACATCCAGTGCCTGTACACCAACGAGCTCAGCCACGGTGCCTACATCAGCCAGACGCTGGCCTCCGACGAGACCGCCGACCAGCTGGCCGCGCGCGTGGCCATCTACCGCATGATGCGCCCCGGCGAGCCGCCGACCGAGGACGCGGTCGAGGCGCTGTTCCATCGCCTGTTCTACAGCGCCGACACCTACGACCTGAGCCGGGTCGGTCGGATGAAATTCAACGCCCGCGTCGGCCGTGACACGCCCGACGGCGCGATGACGCTGTCCAACGAGGACATCCTCGACGTCGTCAAGATCCTCGTGGACCTGCGCAATGGCAACGGCGACGTCGACGACATCGACCACCTGGGCAACCGCCGCGTGCGCTGCGTCGGCGAGCTGGCCGAGAACCAGTACCGCTCGGGCCTGGCCCGCATCGAGAAGGCGGTGCGCGAGCGCCTCGGCCAGGCGGAGACCGATGCGCTGATGCCGCACGACCTGATCAACTCCAAGCCGATCTCCGCGGCGCTGAAAGAGTTTTTCGGGGCGAGCCAGCTCTCGCAGTTCATGGACCAGACCAACCCGCTGTCGGAGATCACGCACAAGCGGCGTGTGTCGGCGCTGGGCCCGGGCGGCCTGACCCGCGAGCGTGCCGGCTTCGAGGTGCGCGACGTGCACCCGACACACTACGGCCGCGTCTGCCCGATCGAGACGCCGGAAGGCCCGAACATCGGCCTGATCAACTCGCTGGCGC
>CALJUI010000076.1 GCA_937975735.1 uncultured Rubrivivax sp. | reverse complement strand
TGTGGTTCACGCCGTCGAGCACGCCAAGGTCGAAGTCGGCGTCGTTGGTGTAGGTCTTGGACGCCGCCACGGCGACCAGAGGCAGGGCCAGCAATGCCGCCGCAAGTGGCGTGTACGACAGCAGGCGGCGGGCGCCGCGGCAGGGGCAGCCCGGGGCCGGGGTGCGGCCGGTGGCGGCGGCGGCGCGGCGGGCTCGAGGACCTTCAGGAACGCCACGTCGATGCGCGCCATCGCCGCCGGGCCGGCGTCGATCCGCCAGGCCGCGAACTGCCCGGCCAGCCAGAGGTGCGCGGCCAGCACCGCCACCGCCAACGCCGCGGCGGCGGCTCGGCGACGGAACGAAGTCGGCATCGGCGCTTCAGGCGCGATCGTGCACGTCGGCGTTCACAGCCTCAGCGCCGCCACGCCGCAACACAGCGCGGCCACCAGGCTGAGCCGCCAGCGCAGCGGCCGCCAGGCCGTCAGCCCCAGGCGCGGATAGACCCGGTGGTCGACGGCCAGGCAGACCAGCAGCGTCAGCGCCATCAGCCCGAGCCCGACCCGGCCGTCCCACAGCACCGCCGCCCAGGCCACCAGCGACGGCACCACGCCCCAGAGGAACGGCGCCGGGCCCGGCATCGACCGGGCCATGCCCAGCCCCCAGTGGATGCCGCCGAGGAAGGAGACGATCACCGCTGCGTAGGCGTTCAGCGCGTCGGCGGCCATCGCGCGGGGCAGCGGGTCGTCCGTGGCCATCACCAATGCCCCGGCGACGAAGGGCAAGGCGCCGGCGTAACCGAGGGCCAGCGCCCAGCGGCCGGGCGGTTCGGCGGCGGTCGCGGCGGTCGCGGCGGTCGCGGCGGTCGGACGCACGGCGCGGCTCAGCTCTTCTTAGCCGCCTCGGCCAGCAGCTTCTCGACCTGCGCCGCCGGCAGCGCGCCGGGCTTGCGCGTGCCGTTCTCGAACACCAGCGCCGGCGTGCCGTTGATGCGGTACTTCTGGCCGAAGGCGACGTTGCGGTCGATCGCCGAGGCGTCGCACTTGGCGGTGACCCGGGTCGGCACGACGTCCTCGACCATCCAGGCGCGCCAGGCCTTGGCGGCGTCCTTCGCACACCAGATGTCGCGCGACTTCGTCGTCGAGTCCGGCCCCAGGATCGGGTAGAGGAACACGTAGATCGTCACGTCCTTGACCGACTGCAGATCGCGCTCGAAGCGCTTGCAGTAGCCGCAGTTCGGATCCTCGAAGATCGCCAGCTTGCGCGCGCCGCTGCCCTGCTTCATCACGATCGCGTCCTTCAGCGGCAGCGCGTCGAAGTCGATCGCCGTCAGCTTCTCGATGCGCGCCTCGGTCAGGTTGGTCCGCGTCGCGGTGTCGAACAGCGAGCCCTGGATGAGGTGGTTGCCCTGCTCGTCGGCGTAGAAGATCTCGGTGCCGATGCGCAGCTCGAACAGCCCCGGGATCGGCGTCTTCGAGATCTCGTCGATCTTCGGGAAACTCGGCAGCCGCTCGGCCAGGTTCTTGCGGATCACCGCCTCGTTGGCGCAGGCGGCGCCGGCCGCGAGCAGGAGGGCGGCGGCGAGCGGCCAGCGGCGGCGCAGGGTGGAGGCGATCGAAGGCATGGTCGGGGATTCCTGGAGAAGGTGTTCAGAGGTCGACGGCGCGCGCGGTCAGCGCCCGCTTGAGGGGGGGCAGGCCCTCCACCAGAGTCAGGCCGCGGTTGCGGAGTTCCCGCACGAGCGGCAGCGGCTCGGCAAAAAGCCGCAGCAGGCCGTCGGTCACGGTGGCCATCGCGCGGGTCGGGCCGGCGCGCCGGCGCGCATAGCGGCGCAGCAGGCGCTCGTCGCCGATGTCGCGCCAGGGCTCGCGCTCGGCCAGCACCGCGTCGAGCGCGGCGACGTCGGCCAGCCCGAGGTTCAGCCCCTGGCCGGCGAGCGGGTGGACCCGATGCGCGGCGTCGCCGAGCAGGACCCAGCCCGGGCCGGCGATGCGCTCGGCCAGCGCCAGCGCCAGCGGCCAGCTCGCACGCTCGCTGGCCAGCCGCAATGCGCCGGCGGCGGCGCCGGTGGCGTCGGCCAGCGCCTGCTCGAACGCCGCGGCGGGAAGCGCGAGCAGTTCGTCGGCTCGGGCGTCGGGCACCGACCAGACCAGGCCCAGGCTGTGGCCGGGTTGGGGTCGGTCGAAGGGCAGCAAGGCCAGCACGTCGGGCGAGCGGAACCACTGCCGCGCCAGGCCGCCGTGCGGCTGGTCCGTCACGAGCCGTGCCGCGACGCCGCGCTGGCCGTAGCGGTGCACCGTCATCGCCACGCCGAGCCGCTCGCGCGCTTCCGAGTCGCGGCCCTCGGCCAGCACCTGCAGCCGGGCGTCCACCGCGTCGGCGGCCGCCGCCTGCACGTGCGGCGCGAAGCGCACCGCGTCGCGCAGCACGCGCTCGAGCTCGGCGGCGTCGACGATCCAGGCCAGCGCCTCGACCGACTGCGACCAGGCGGAGAAGCGCAGCACCGCGCCGGCATCGCCCTCGACGCGAATGGCGTGCACCGCCGTGCGCGCATCGGCGGGCAGCGCGTCCCAGACCTTCAGCGACTCGAGCAGCGCCACCGACGCCGCGTTCAGCGCGTAGGCGCGGACGTCCTCGCGCTGCGGCGCATGGCGCGATGCCGCCGGCGGCATCGCCACGCGCAAGCCGCGGCGCCCGAGCGCGAGCGCTGCCGCGAGGGCGACGCAGCCCGAACCGCGCACGCAGACGTCGTAGGTGCTCATGCCGGCATTGTAGGGAGCGCCCCGGGTACGATCGCCGCTGCCCGCCCACCCCCGACCGCCGCCGTGAGCGACCTCGCCTGCACCCTCGCCGCCCTGCACCTGTACCCGGTCAAGTCCTGCGCCGGCGTGTCGCCACGCGAGGCCCTGCTGATCGAGTCCGGCCTCGAGTTCGACCGCGCCTGGATGGTCGTCGACCGCGACGGCCAGATGCTGACCCAGCGCGAGCACCCGCGCCTGGCGCTGATCCGGCCGACCCTGCGGCTGGACGACCTGGTGCTGCGCGCGCCGGGCATGCTGGCGCTGCACCTGTCGCTCGATGCGGTGCAGGACCGCACCCGGGTGCGGATCTGGGACGACATCGTCAAGGCCTACGAGATGGGTCCGCTGGCCGACCAGTGGATCAGCGACTTCCTCGGCCGGCCGGCGCAGATCGTGCGTTTCGACCCCGAGCAGCAGCGCCTGTCCGATCGCCGCTGGACCGGCGAGGTGGCCGCAGAGAACCAGTTCGCCGATGGTTTCCCGCTGCTGGTGGTGTCCGCGGCCTCTCTGGCCGAGCTGAACCGGCGCCTCGGCGAGCGCGGCCAGCCCGAGGTCGGCATGGCGCGCTTCCGGCCCAATCTGGTGATCGACGGGGTCGAGGCCTTCGACGAGGACCACGTCGACGAGCTGGCGTTCGACTCGCCCGACGGCCCGGTGCGGCTGCGCCTGGTCAAGCCCTGCGTGCGCTGCGAGATCCCGAACGTCGACCCGGATTCCGCCGCCACCGGCGCCGAACCCGGCGCGACGCTGGCCGGCTTCCGCGCCGACCCGCGCATGAACGGCGGCATCACCTTCGGCATGAACGCGATCGTGCTCGATGGGATCGAGCGGCGGCTGCGGCCGGGCCTCGCCGGCCGCGCCCGGCTGGCATTCTGAACCTTCCCCGGCAGCCATGACCCGCCTGTCGAACGGGCAGCTCTTCGCGCTCGCCGTGCTGATCTGGGGCACGACCTGGCACGCCATCCTGTACCAGCTGCAGGAGGCCACGCCGGCTTTCGGCGTGGCGATGCGCTTCACGCTGGCCGCGGCCGCGGTGCTGGCGCTGGCGGCCTGGCGCGGCGAGCGTTGGCGCTTCGGCGCGCGCGCGCACGCGCTGCTCGCACTGCAAGGCGTGTTCATGTACGGCCTGGCCTACCTGTGCGTCTACCAGGCCGAGCGCCACGTGCCCTCGGGGCTGGTCGCGGTCGGCTATTCGGCGTCGCCGCTGATCGCCGGCGTCGGGGCATGGGCGCTGTGGCAGGCGCCGTTGCCGGGCCGCTTCCTGGTCGGCGGCGGCCTGGGCGTGGCCGGCGTGGCGCTGATCTTCACGCCCGAACTGGCCCAGGTCGGCGCCGCCGCCGGCGCCGCGCTGGGCTTGGGTTTCACGGTCGGCGCGGTGCTGCTGTCGGCGGTCGGCTCGCTGGCGGCGAGCCGCAACAGCGCGCACGGGCTGCCCTTCTGGCCGGCGCTGGGCATCGGACTGGCCTGGGGCGCGTCGGCGTCTTGGGCGGTGGTGGCCTGGCAGGCGCCACTGCCGGCCTGGCCGGCCGGCGCCGCCTGGTGGGCTTCGCTGGCGTACCTGGCGCTGGCCGGCACCGTGCTCGCGTTCGCCGCCTACCTGACGCTGCAGCAGCGCCTGGGGCCGGGCAAGGCGTCGACGGTGGGCGTGGCGACGCCGGTGCTGGCGCTGATCGTGTCGACGGCGTTCGAAGGCTACCAGCCCGGCGGCTGGACGCTGGCCGGCGTGATCCTGGCGGTGGCCGGCAACCTGCTGATGCTGCGCCGTTGAGCGCAACTGCTCAGGACGCGACCGCCACCGCCTGGTGCTCGA
The DNA here is from genome assembly GCA_937975735.1 of uncultured Rubrivivax sp. GTDB lineage: Bacteria > Pseudomonadota > Gammaproteobacteria > Burkholderiales > Burkholderiaceae_C > Rubrivivax. The sequence goes on along the minus strand of CALJUI010000076.1, from coordinate 3,547 downwards.
CGCAGTTGCGGCCGCGCCGCTTGGCGCGGTAGAGCGCGCGGTCGGCGCGCTGCAGCAGCGAATCCATCGTGTCGCCCGGCAGCGCCTGCGACACGCCGATGCTGATCGACATCGGCTGGCCATGGTCGAACGCCCAGCCGGCGACGCGTTCGCGCAGGCGTTCGGCCAGATCGGCGACGGTCGAGATCGAGGTCGCCGGCGCGACGACGAGGAACTCCTCGCCGCCCCAGCGACCGACCAGGTCCGAGCTGCGCAGTTCGGCACGCAGCAACTGCGCCAGTTGCACCAGCACGGCATCGCCGGCGGCATGACCGTGGCGGTCGTTGATGCGCTTGAAGTGGTCGATGTCGATCAGCATCACCGACAGCGCCTGCGCCCCGCGCTCGGCCAGCGCCATGTGGCCGGTCATCGCCTCCGACAGCGAGCGGCGGTTGGGCAGACCGGTCAGCACGTCGGTGGCGGCCAGCGTGCGCATCAAGTCGGCGCGGGCCTCCGAGCGTCGCGCGTCGCTGCGCAGCACCGCCACTGCCGACAGCATCATGAAGTAGGTCACCTGCGCCAGTGCGAGGTTGACCGCCAGCGTGGCGAAGCCCTCGCCCCAGCGCGGTGGTGCGCCGAGCAGATAGGCCACTCCGATCGGCGTGAAGGTCGCGAGGAAGGTCAACACCGCGGCCGGCAGCGCGGCGCGCAGCGGCAGGAAGACGAACACGCCCGAGTAGCACAGCGGCAGCCAGAACATCGCCGTCGCCATCTTGTACATGTCGAGCGGCCCGCCGGTCCCGAACAGGACCTGGTGCACCGAGCCGACGAGGTAGACGTTGATCGTCGCCAGCACGACGGCCTTGGTGGCCATCAGCCAGGCCGGGCGCAGCACGATCGACAGCGCGGAGCCGACGAACAGCGCGATCAGGATCGGGTAGGCCCAGCGGTCCCACGGCGCGATGACGCGGTGGACGGTCTCGAGCATCCAGATGACGCCGACCGCCAGACAGCCGAAGGCCAGCACCGAGGCCAGCACGCGCGCCTCCATCGACATCGGCGGACGTGTCGGGGTGTTCGGGGCGGCGCAGGCGATGGGCAAGTGGGCATCCGGTCCTGTGCGCCCTATCGGCACCGACCGCCGCCACTTGAGTCCGGATTTGGCCTTAGCCGGGACCTCTCGCCGGCAGCGGTATGAATTCCCGTTCGCCGGGCACCGGGTCGAAGCGGCCGGCCGCCCAGGCGTCGGCGGCGCGATCGATGGAGTCGCGCCGGCTGGCGACGAAGTTCCACCAGACGAAGCGCTGGCCGAGCGGTTCGCCCCCCAGCACCGCCAGTCGCAGCGGCCCGTCGGCGGCCACCAGCGGCTCCTCGTCGGCGTGCAGGCGCACCAGGGTGCGTGCCGGGAAGGGACGGCCGTCGAGCGTGAAACCGGCGTCGACGCCGTACAGCGCGCGTTCGGCGGCGAGCGGAACCGGGAACGCGTCGCCGGCATCCAGCCGGGCGTCGAGCAACAGCGTCGGCGACGCGGTGCGCACCGGCGATACCGCGCCGAAGGCCTCGCCCAGCAGCACGCGCAGCCGCGCGCCACCGACCTCGAGCGCCGGGATGTCGCTCGCCGGGGTGTGCGCGAACGAGGGCTCGGCCTGCTCGAGCGGCTCCGGCAGCGCGACCCAGAGCTGCAACCCGTGGGTGCGCCGGCGCCGGCCGCGCAAGTCCTCGGGCGTGCGCTCGGAGTGCACGATGCCGCGGCCGGCGGTCATCCAGTTGATCGCGCCCGGCTCGATGCGCTGCACGGTGCCCAGGCTGTCCCGGTGGCACATCGCGCCCTCGTACAGATAGGTCACGGTGGCCAGGCCGATGTGCGGGTGCGGCCGCACGTCGTGGTCGTCGTCGGGGCCCGCCTCGACCGGCCCGAAGTGGTCGGCGAAGACGAAGGGGCCGACGCTGCGGCAGGACGCCGCCGGCAGCATCCGGCGGACCAGGAAGCCCCCGCCGAGGTCGTGCTCGCGCGGGGTGATCTGCAGGCGGTCGGTCATCGGCGGCTCCAGCGGGATCGGACGCCCGAGTGTCGCAGCCGCGGGCTGTCATCGTGCTGTCGCGGGCCTTGCCTACACTGGTCGGATGGCCGCCATGCCCGCCGTCGCCCCGCTGCTCGACCGCGAGCACTCGATCCTGGCCTTCAATCGCCGCGTGCTCGCGCAGGCGCGGCGAGACGACGTGCCGCTGCTCGAGCGGCTGCGCTACGTGACGATCGTGTCGTCCAACCTCGACGAGTTCTTCGAGGTGCGCGTCGCCGACGTGGTCGACGCCGCGCGCGCCGGTCCGGGCCGGGCCCAGGAGGCGCTGGAGAAGGTCACCGCCGACGCGCATGCGCTGATCGACGAGCAGTACGAGGTCTTCAACCAGCTGGTGATGCCGGCGCTGGCCGCCGAGGGCATCGTCGTGATCAACCATGCCGAGCGCACGCCGGCGCAGCGCGACTGGGTGCGGCGCTTCTTCGACCAGCAGGTGCGGCCGCTGCTGGTGCCGATCGGCCTGGATCCGTCGCATCCCTTCCCGCTGGTGGCCAACAAGGCGCTGAACTTCATCGCCCGCCTGGGCGGCCGCGACGCCTTCGGGCGCGAGAACCGCGTCGCGATCGTCAAGGTGCCGCGCGTGCTGCCACGGGTGATCCGCCTGCCCGACGAGCTGTGCGACGGCCGCCAGGGCTTCGTGATGCTGACCAGCGTGATCCGGGCCCACCTCGGCGAGCTGTTCCCGGGCCGCGAGGTCGAGGCCTTCTCGCAGTTCCGCGTCACGCGCGACAGCGACCTCGACGTCGCCGACCACGACGTGACCAACCTGCGCCAGGCGCTGCGCAGCGGCCTGACGACGCGCCACTTCGGCCAGGCGATCCGGCTCGAGGTCGTGCGCAGCTGCCCGACCGAGCTGTCGGACTTCCTGCTCAAGCAGTTCGCACTGCCGGCGACCGCGCTGGTGCGCGTCAACGGCCCGGTCAACCTGGTGCGCCTGAACCAGCTGATCGACCAGGCCCAGGCCGACCGGCTGCGCTTCCCGCCCTTCGAGCCGGCCTGGCCGAAGCTGCAGCTGCCGCGCAGCGGCTCGGTGTTCGACCGGCTGCGCCAGCGCGACCTGCTGCTGCACCATCCCTTCGAGAGTTTCGAGCCGGTGGTGCAGTTCCTGCGCGAGGCGGTGCTCGACCCCGACGTGCTGGCGATCAAGCAGACGATCTACCGCACCGGCGCGCAGTCGGTGCTGATGGACCTGCTGATCGAGGCGGCGCGGCGAGGCAAGGAGGTCACCTGCGTCGTCGAGCTCAAGGCCCGGTTCGACGAGGAGGCCAACATCAACTGGGCCGAGCGGCTCGAGGCGGTCGGCGCCCAGGTGGTCTACGGCATCGTCGGGCTGAAGACCCACGCCAAGCTGCTGCTGGTGACGCGCCGCGAGGGGCAGCGGTTGCGCCGCTACGTGCACCTGTCCACCGGCAACTACAACCCCCGCACCGCGCGCCTGTACACCGACATCGGCTACCTCAGCGCCGACCCGGCCCTGACCGCGGACGCCG
>CALJUI010000075.1 GCA_937975735.1 uncultured Rubrivivax sp. | reverse complement strand
TGTAGCCCTGGCTCCACCAGACCTCGCCGCTGGCGATGCCGGGCAGGAAGCGCTTGTGCTGCTCGGGGCTGCCGAAGGCCATGATCACCGGCGCCACCATCACCGGGCCGAAGGGCACGACGCGCGGCGCGCCGGCCAGGGCGCACTCCTCCTCGAACAGGTGCTTCTGCACCGCGTTCCAGCCCGGGCCACCGAACTCCTTCGGCCAGCCCCAGCCGAGCCAGCCCTTCTGGCCCAGGATCTTCGCCCAGCGCTGCATGTCGTCGCGCGTCAGGCGAAGCGCGTTGTGCACCTTGTGGCTGATGTCCTTGGGCAGATTCTTGGCCACCCAGTCGCGGATCTCGCGCCTGAAGGCCAGTTCGTCTTCGGTGAAGTTCAGGTCCATCGTGATGTCTCCGGAGCTGCCGGCGTTTTAGCACGCGCGTTCGGTCGTTGCCTGTCGTCGGCGCGACAAGGCGGGCTGACGTTCAGCGCAGTTCCAGGCGCATCACGTCGTTGTCGCGCCGCATCTGGAAGCGCGACAGGAAACTATTGCCCAGCAGCACCATCGGCATCGGCGCCGGCGTGACCAGCGCCTGGACGTTGGCCAGCGTGACGTCGCCGACGCGCACTGCGGTCAGCGTGATCAGGTAGGCCGGCGCCTGGCCGTTGGCGGTCTGGACGACGCCCCGCCGGCCCTGCTTGTATTCGATGCCCAGGCGCTCGGCCTCGGCAGCGCTCATCGCGATCATGGATGCGCCGGTGTCGACGAGGAAGCGCGTGGTGCGCCCGTTGATCGTGCCGCTGGTGACGAAGTGGCCCCCTGGGCCGGCGGCCAGCACGATCTCGCGCCCGCCGCCCGCGGGTGCGCCTCCGCCGACGCTGGCCGGCGCGCCGCCCGGCACCAGCACGCTGACCCGCCCGCCCCATTCGACCCGCGCCGCGCCGGCGTCCAGCGACAGCAGCTTCACCCCGTGCCTCGTCTCGCCGACGCCGAGGGTGACGGTCTGGCCGTCGATCATCAGCAATGCCTTCGACCCCATGTGGCCGGCCAGCGAGACGCTTTGCGCGCCGGCCACGCCGGACACGGCGAGCCACAGAGCGGCGCACCAGCGATGCATCGGGCGCGCGCTCAATCGCGGAAATTGTTGAAGGACAGCGGCTGGTCGTCGATCTCCTTCCGGAGCAGGGCCATCGCCGCCTGCAGGTCGTCGCGCTTCGCGCCGGTGACACGCACCGCGTCGCCCTGGATCGCGCCCTGCACCTTGAGCTTGCTCGCCTTGAGCACGCCCTGGATCTTCTTGCCGGTCGCCGCGTCGATGCCGCTCTTCAGCGGCGCGACCAGCTTGAGCTTGTCGCCGCCGATCTTCTGTGGCTTGGCCGAGAAGTCGACGAAACGCACGTCGACGCCGCGCCTGGTGAGCTTGGCCAGCAGCACGTCGCGCACCTGCTCGATCTGGAAGTCGCTGTCGGCGAACAGCGTCAGCTCGCGCTCCTTCGCGCTCTTCTCGGCGAATTCGACCTTGGCGCTGGTGCCCTTGAAGTCGAAGCGGGTGCCGATCTCCTTGCCGGCCTGGTCGACCGCGTTGCGCACCTCGACGAGGTCGGGTTCGAGGACGGTGTCGAAGCTGGGCATGGCGTTCTCCGGGGGCGATGGAACTCGGCGAAAATTCTGCCATGTCCCCGCGCCCCGAAGCCCTCGACGTGCAGCATCGAGCCTCGCTGCGCGCGCACAACAGCTTCGGCCTGCCGGCGCTGGCGCAGACCCTGGTGCGCGTGCGCGACGAGGCCGACCTGGCGCGCGTGCGCGAGCACCCCGAACTCGGGCCGACGCCGAAGTTCGTGCTTGGCGGCGGCAGCAACGTGGTGCTGACCCGCGACGTGCGGGCCACCGTGCTGAAGATCGAGGTGCCGGGCAGGCGGCTGCTCGAGACGCGCGACGACGCCTGGATCGTCGAGGCCGGCGCCGGCGAGGACTGGCCGAGCTTCGTCGACTGGACGATCGCGCAGGGCCTGCCCGGGCTGGAGAACCTGGCGCTGATCCCCGGCTCGGTGGGCGCCGCGCCGGTGCAGAACATCGGCGCCTACGGCATCGAGCTGAAGGACCGCTTCGAGTCGCTCGACGCGGTCGATCTGGCCACCGGGCGATCGATGACGATGGACGCCGCGGCCTGCGCCTTCGGCTACCGCGACAGCGCCTTCAAGCACCAGCTGGCCGGCCGCGTGGTGATCGTGCGCGTGCGCTTCCGTCTGCCGCGGCCCTGGCGCCCGGTGCTCGGCTACGTCGATCTGGAGCGAAAGATCGCCGAGACGGCGAACACCTCACCCGATGCGCGCACGATCTTCGACTGGGTCTGCGCGATCCGCCGCGCCAAGCTGCCCGACCCGGCTCGGATCGGCAACGCCGGCAGCTTCTTCAAGAACCCGGTCGTCAGCGTCGAGCAGTGCCGCGACATCATCGGTCGCGACCCGGAGATCGTGCACTACCCGCTGCCCGACGGCAGCGTCAAGCTGGCCGCGGGCTGGCTGATCGACGCCTGCGGCTGGAAGGGCAAGACCGTGGGCCGCGCCGGCGTCTACGAACGCCAGGCGCTGGTGCTCGTGAACCTCGGCGGCGCCAGCGGCGCCGAGGTCGTGACGCTGGCGCGCGCCATCCAGGAGAGCGTCTACGGGCGCTTCGGGATCCGGCTGGAGCCTGAGCCGGTGATCGTGTAGTCGTTCATCCGAGCAGCACGATCAGCGCGCCGGCCCCGCCCTGCGGGCCACTGGCCTGCGTGAAGGCGATGACGTCGTCGCACTGGGCCAGCCAGCGCTGCACCTTGGCCTTGAGCACCGGCTGGCGGCCGGGCGAGCCGTGTCCCTTGCCATGCACGATCCGCACGCAGCGCTGGCCGCGCCGCTGCGCGCCGCGGACGAAGGCCGCGACCCGCTCGCGCGCCTCGGTTCGCCTGGCGGGTCGCCGGGCGCTCTCGGCCTGGATGGACCATTGGCCGCGGCCCCGCCGCCCCACCACGTCGGGCCCCACACCGGGGCGGCGGAAGCTCAGCCCGTCGTCGGTCAGCAGCAGGGTCTCGATGTCGACGTCGTCGGACAGCGAGGCGCGCAATGCCGCCTGCTCGTCCGCCTCGCGCTGGCGCGGCAGCGGCGGCGGGCGTTCGCGCTCGAGCTCGGCGCGGTCGCGGGCGGACAGCGCCTGTACCGGCCCGACGCTGGTGGCGAACAAGGCCCGCCGGCGCTCCGCCTCGGCCTCCGCCGCTGCCGCGCGGGCGGCCGCCTCGCGTGCTTCGTCGGCGCGGCGCTTGAGCTCGGCGCGCAGCGCCGCCAGCGCCTTCAGGCTGTCGGCCTTCACAGCAGCCCCCGTTCGGCCAGCGACACGACCTGGCCGCGGCCGACGATCAGGTGGTCGAGCACGCGCACGTCGACCAATTGCAGCGCGCTCCTGAGCGTCTGGGTCAGGAACTCGTCGGCGCGCGATGGCTCGGCCACGCCGGAGGGGTGGTTGTGCGCCAGGATCACCGCGCCGGCGTTACGCGCCAGCGCCGCCTTGACCACCTCGCGCGGGTAGACGCTGGTCTGCGTCAGCGTGCCGCGGAACATCTCCTGCAGCGCGAGCAGCCTGTGCTGGCCGTCGAGGAACATCACCGCGAAGACCTCGTGCGGATGGCCGCCGAGCTGCAGCGCGAGGTAGTCCTTCACCTTCTGCGGTTCGTCGAAGACCGGCGCCTCGCCGAGCTGCTGGGCGATGGCGCGGCGGGCCATCTCGATCACCGCCGCGAGTTCGGCGCGTTTGGCCGGTCCCAGGCCCTTGATCCGCCGCAGGTCGTCCGCCCCCGTGTGCAGCAGGCCCGCGAAGCCGCCGAATTCGTTCAGCACCTGCGCCGACAGCGCGGCCACGTCGTGCCCGGGCAAGCCGGTGCGCAGCAGCAGGGCCAGCAGCTCGGCGTCGGTCAGCGCGGCAGCGCCGCGCGCGAGCAGCTTCTCGCGCGGGCGCTGGTCGGCGGGCAGATCCTTCAGTCCCATCGCGGTGTGCGCAGGAGCGGTCTCGTAGAATCGGGGTCAGTCTAGCCGCCCCGAGAAGACCTGCCGTGAACACCGTGCAAGCGGGGTCCTTCCTGACCCTGCACTACCGCCTCAGCGGCCCCGACGGCGACGCCGTGGTCGACACCTTCGCCGACAAGCCCGCGACCCTGTCGCTGGGCGCGGGCCAGCTCGCGCCGGCCATGGAGGCGCTGCTGATCGGCCTGCCCGAAGGCGCGCGCGAGTCCTTCGACCTGCCGGCCGGTGCCGCCTTCGGCGAGCGCAACCCCGAGATGCTGCAGCGGGTGAAGCGCTCGCTGCTGCGCGAGCTCGGCGACCCCGACGCCGAGTACGGCGTCGGTGACGTCGTTCAGTTCCCGACCCCGGACGGCCAGGGCCACTTCGCCGGCGTGGTGCGCGACGCCGGCGACGACTGGCTGCTGTTCGACTTCAACCATCCGCTCGCCGGACGGCCCGTGCGCTTCGAAGTGCAGCTGCTGGGGGTGCTGTGATGACCGCATCGAAGATCGACGAGGTGGTGCTGGCCGAGCCGCGCGGCTTCTGCGCCGGCGTCGACCGCGCGATCGAGATCGTCGAGCGTGCGCTCAAGCGTTTCGGCGCGCCGATCTACGTGCGCCACGAGATCGTGCACAACACCTACGTCGTCAACG
>CALJUI010000074.1 GCA_937975735.1 uncultured Rubrivivax sp. | reverse complement strand
AAGGTCCACACCCCGGCCACGCTCAGCACCGCCAGCAGCCCCATCACCAGCGTATAGACCGCGGCCACGACCCACGCCAGCGCGAGTGCCATGCGGCCCGCGCCCTGGCGTGAGCGCACGCACGGCCGCGCGCCGGAGACAGCCCGCCGCACCCAGGCCCGTGCACCGCGCACGGCCAGCCACCAGGCCAGCGCCACGGTTACGGCCAGCACGAGCGCCAGCACCACCGACCCCGCCGCGCCTCGCGCGTTGCGCCAGCATCGCCAGCGTCGGCGGCGCCGTCGGGCCGGCGATCAGCGCCAGGTCCACCACCGTCAGCGCGTAGGCCAGCACCGCCAGCAGCGGCCAGGCCAGGCGCGGCAGCCACTGGGCCCAGCCCACGCGCCACCACCAGGCGCGCGGCGTGTAGCCCATCGTGCGTGCCACCGCCACCTGGCGCGCTCCCTGCCACGCCACCTCGGGCCGCGTCAGCAGAGCCACCGCATTCCACAGCAGGAAGGCCAGTTCCTTGAGCACCAGCACAGCGGTCAGCAGCCACGCGCCGGGGTCGTGCACCGTCTCCCAGGCCGGCGGCGCGTCCCAGCCCAGCAGCGGGGCCAGTGTGCGCGCGGCGAGTCCGGTGGGCGCCACCAGCCAGGCCAGGCCGATGTCGAAGGCCGCATGCGGCAGCGCCAGCATCGGCGCCAGCGCCGTGGCCAGCCGCGGCCACCAGCGGCTGCCGTGCAGCGCGGTGGTCAGCAGCATCGTCAGCGCCAGCGCCACCAGCGTGCTCAGCACGGCGCTGCGCCAGCCCAGCCACAGCGCGCGCGGCCATTGAGGGTCGGCAGCGAAGGCGGCCCAGGCGCCGGGCTGCATGGCCTCGGCCAGCGCCAGCGGCAGCGCCCCCGCCAGCGGCAGCGCGAAGACGCCCACCGCCAGCGCACGCGCCGCCCAGCGACCGGTGCGCACCGACGGGGCGTCGACCACGCCGACGCTCATCGGCGCGGCAGCCCGGGCTTGGCGTTCAGGCGCCGTAGCGGCGCAGCCACTCGGCCTCGATCGGCTCGACCCAGCTGCCGTGCGGCTCGGGCCAGGTCGGCTGCGGGTCGCGCAGCGCGCCCGGCAGCGGCTCGGCGCCACCGAAGCGCGCGCGCTCCTCCGCGGGCAGCTTGGCCACGGCGAGCACGGTCGGGTCGCCCCACACGGCCACGTCGGCCTTGCGTGCTTGCGCCAATGGCGACTGCATGAAGTTGGCCGCCACCATCGCGCCTTCCTTGGCACGCGCGTTGAACGGGATGGCCAGGAAGTGCGTGTTGCCGATGGTGCCGCCGGCGAGCTGGAAGGTGGCGACGGTAGGCGGCAGCGTCTTGCCGCGCACGAGGTTGGCGGGCTCGTTGGGATTGAAGGTGAGGCTCATGGCCAGCTCGCCGTCGGCCAGCATCTGGCGCATGGCGCCCGGGCTGGCCGGGAACTGCCGGCCCTGGCGCCACAGCAGCGGGTGCAGCTTGTCCAGCCAGGCCCACAGCGCCGGCGCGACGGCGGCGAAGGCCTCCGGCGTGTACGGCCGTGCGAAGACCGCACGGTCCGGCGCCAGCGACAGCATCACCTGCTTGACGAAGGTGGTGCCGATGAACTGCGGCGGCCGCGGGTAGCTGAAGCGCCCCGGGTGCCTGGCGGCCCAGGCCAGCAGCCCGTCGAGCGTGGCCGGCGCGGGCACCGGCGCGCGCGCGGTGTCGACGAAGAAGCTGAGTTGCGCCATGCCCCAGGCGGCTTCCATGCCGTCCACCGGCTCGGCGAAGTCGATGCGCGTGGTGGGCTTGCCGTCGACGTCGACGAGGCGGAAGTTGGGCAGCGTCTCGGCGAAGGGGCCGAACAGCAGGCCTTCGCGCTTCATCGCCAGGAAGTTCTCGCCGTTGATCCACACCAGGTCCGCGCTGCCGTCGCTGCGACCGGCACCCTTCTCGGCACGCACGCGGCGCACCATCTCGGCGGTGTCGGCCAGCTTCACGTGCTCGAGCCTGATGCCGTGGCGCGTGGACAGTTCGCCGGCCACCCATTGCAGGTAGGCGTTGACGCGCTCGCTGCCGCCCCAGGCGTTGAAGTACACGGTCTGGCCGCGCGCGGCGCGCTCGATCTCCGCCCAGGGCCGCATGGCGGCCGCCTGCGCCGCCCCCAGCCAGGCCGTGGCACTGCCGGCGGCGCCGGCGATCAGGAGGGTTCTTCTTTGCATCGTGGTGGTCGTCCCGTTCGCAGTGGCGCGACGATACCCGACGGGTCACCGCGCCTGCCGTGGCTGGGTCGCGTGCGCGTCGTTCGGCTTACAGCGACCCGGCGGGCGCCATGGC
>CALJUI010000073.1 GCA_937975735.1 uncultured Rubrivivax sp. | reverse complement strand
TGCCGAGCACGAGGCCGGCGCTGGCCCCGGGCTGTGCGGCCAGCCGCGCGGCGAGCACGCCGCCGCCGACGAAGCTGGCGGCGCTGGCCACGCCGGTGGCGGCGCGCAGCGCGTACAGCGCGCCGTCGGACCGCACCGCGCCGTGCAGCGCCAGCAGCAACGCCGCGGTGAAGCCACCGGCCAGCATCAGCCGCCGCACGTCGACCGCAGCCATCGCGCGCGGCATCAGCAGCGCGCCGACCAGGTAGCCGGCGGCATTGACGGTGTTCATCGCGCCGGCGGTCAGGTAGCTCCAGTCGAGGTCGGCGCGCATCGGCGGCAGCAGCAGCGCGTAGGAAAAGCGCGCCAGCCCCAGCGACACCGCGGCGGCCAAGGCCAGCGCCAGCGCCTGTCGCAGCGGCGAGGCGCCCGTGCTCATCGGGCCGCGAGCAAGGCGCGCGCCACCTCGGCGAAGCCGTCGCCGCGCGCGCCGGCGGTGATGAACGCCGGCCAGGTCTGCAGGCGGTCGGCGAACTCGCGCAGGTTGGCCACGCCGACACTCAGCGGGAAGTGGCCGAACATGCGCTGGTCGTTGGTCGAGTCGCCCACGTAGACCCAGCGCCCCAGTTCGGCGTCGAGGTCGCGGTCGTACAGGCGCCGGACGATCCAGCGCGCACCGCTGAGCTTGTCGTGCGTGCCGAACCAGCCGTTGACGTGGATCGAGCTGACGGTGGCGGTCATGCCCTCGGCCTCCATCAAGGCGACAACGTGGGCGACGTGCGCGTCGTCGAGGTCGACGAACTCGCCGTGATCGATCGCGATGTCGGTCACCCGCCCGGCGCTGTCGCGCGCCAGCGTCGCGCCCGGCACCTCGGCGACGATGCGCGCGGCCACCTCGCGCAGCCGTGCGGCATTGGCCGTGCGCGTCGCTTCGTCCTGCGCATACTCGATGCGCAGCGCGTCGCGGTCGCGGAACAGCGCCACCGAGCCGTTCTCGGCGACGATGCACTCGACCGGCCAGTCGCGCGCGAAAGGCTCGCTCCAGCCCATCGGCCGTCCGGTGATCGCGATCACCGGCAGCCCGGCGCCGGCGAGTCGCCCGAGGGCGTCCAGCGCGGCGGGCTCGATCGCGCCGTCGCTCGTCAGGGTGTCGTCGATGTCGGTGAACACGCCGGCCACGCCGCGCAGGGCGTCGACGGGCGCGGCGGACCAGGGGCGGGGCGGCGTCATGCGCGCAGTCTTGCACAGGCGCCGCTGCAAGCCCGGCCGCCAGCCGCTACAATCCGCGGCATTCCGAGGAGCGTTGCAAGGCACGTCCCGTGTCCCAGGCTCGGAATCCTTCATTGCAACCGCGCTCACCTGCACGACCTTCGTCGATCCGGGTGAGTGGACTTCCCTCACCGATCGGCCTTCGTCGCGCGGGTTCCTGAACCGATTCCGGAGTCACAGCCATGAACGCCGTTTTGAAGCCCGTCCCCGCCAAAGACCACGCCGTCCGCGACCTCTCGCAGGCCGACTACGGCCGCAAGGAGATCCGCATCGCCGAGACCGAGATGCCGGGTCTGATGGCGATCCGCGAGGAGTTTGCGAAGAAGCAGCCGCTCAAGGGCGCGCGCATCGCGGGCAGCCTGCACATGACGATCCAGACCGCGGTGCTGATCGAGACGCTGCAGGCCCTCGGCGCACAGGTGCGCTGGGCCTCGTGCAACATCTACTCGACGCAGGACCATGCCGCCGCGGCGATCGTCGCCGCCGGCACGCCGGTGTTCGCGCACAAGGGCGAGACGCTGGCCGAGTACTGGGACTTCACCCATCGCATCTTCGACTTCGGGCCGAAGGGCGCGGTCGATGAAGGCCCGAACATGATCCTGGACGACGGCGGCGACGCGACGCTGCTGATGCACCTGGGCAAGCGCGCCGAGAAGGATGCCTCGGTGCTGGCCAATCCGAAGAGCGCCGAGGAACGCGAGCTCTACGCGGCGATCAAGGCCAAGCTCGCCCAGGACCCGACCTGGTACAGCCGCAAGAGCGCGCAGATCATCGGCGTCACCGAAGAGACGACGACCGGCGTGCTGCGCCTGAAGGAGATGAGCGCGAAGGGCTCGCTGATGTTCCGCGCGATCAACGTCAACGACAGCGTCACCAAGAGCAAGTTCGACAACCTGTACGGCTGCCGCGAGTCGCTGGTGGACTCGATCAAGCGCGCGACAGACGTGATGGTCGCCGGCAAGGTCGCGGTCGTGGCCGGCTACGGCGACGTCGGCAAGGGCTGCGCGCAGGCGCTGCGCGCGCTGTCGGCGCAGGTCTGGGTCACCGAGATCGACCCGATCAATGCGCTGCAGGCGGCGATGGAGGGCTTCAAGGTCGTGACGATGGAGTACGCCGCCGACAAGGCCGACATCTTCGTCTCGGCCACCGGCAACAAGGACGTGATCCGCCGCGAGCACATGGCCGCGATGAAGGACCAGGCCATCGTCTGCAACATCGGCCACTTCGACAACGAGATCGACGTGGCGGCGATCGAGGATCTCGAATGGGAGGAGATCAAGCCGCAGGTCGACCACGTGATCTTCCCCGACGGCAAGCGCATCATCCTGCTCGCCAAGGGCCGCCTGGTGAACCTGGGCTGCGCCACCGGCCACCCGAGCTTCGTGATGAGCTCGAGCTTCGCGAACCAGACGATCGCGCAGATCGAGCTGTTCACGCACCAGGACTACTACGAGCAGGGCAAGGTCTACGTGCTGCCCAAGCACCTGGACGAGAAGGTGGCGCGGCTGCACCTGATCAAGGTCGGCGCGCAGCTGACGACGCTGTCCGAGGACCAGGCGGCCTACATCGGCGTGCCGGTGGCCGGGCCTTACAAGCCCGACACCTACAGGTATTGATGGCTCCCCCCCGGAGCGCCTTCGGCGCCTCCCCCCCAGGGGGGCCGAGCCCGGACATGAAAGGTCCTGAGGACCTTTCATGCCTGGCGAGGGGCCGGGCCTCTGCGCCCGGCGCGGCCTGCAAGGCACGCCTGCGGACCGGCGAAGCCGGATCCGCGGCGGTTGCTTGGGTGCGGCGGGGGTCGAGAGACGTCTTGCCTGTTTCGCTCGCTGGGGGAGGTTGGCCTCGCCGAACCTTCTTCCTCCGAGGTGATGGGCCATTGCGGGGTCCGCGTGCGTGTCTCGCTGACCGGGCATCGGAGCGCCGATGAAGGTTCCAGTCTCTTTCGAGTTCTTTCCGCCGAACACCCCGGTCGGGAGCGACAAGCTCAAGGGCGTGGTGCAGGAGCTGGCGGCGGTGACGCCGGAGTTCTTCAGCGTGACCTACGGCGCCGGCGGCGCCACGCGGGACAAGACGCTGTCCACCGTGCGCGACATC
>CALJUI010000072.1 GCA_937975735.1 uncultured Rubrivivax sp. | reverse complement strand
TACAGTTCGGCTGCCGGAGGGAAGAAGATCTCGCTGGCGGACTTGATCGTGCTCGCCGGGTGCGCCGGTGTCGAGCAGGCGGCGAAGAATGCGGGGCACGATGTTTCGGTTCCCTTCTCGCCGGGAAGGATGGACGCTTCGCTGGAGCAAACGGATGTGGAGGCCTTCGAAGTGTTGGAACCGGTGGCCGACGGGTTCCGGAATTACCTCAAGGGCAAGTACAGCATTCCGGCTGAAGTGCTGCTGGTGGACAAGGCCCAGCTGCTGACGCTGACCGCGCCGGAGATGACGGTGCTGATCGGCGGCCTGCGCGTGCTGGGCGCCAATACCGGCGGCGCCAAGCACGGCGTCTTCACCAAGCGCGTGGGCGAGCTGACGACCGACTTCTTCGTCAACCTGCTGGACATGGGCACGCAATGGGAGCGCTCGGCCAAGGACGCGAACGTGCTGGAAGGCCGTGACCGCAAGAGCGGTGACCTGAAGTGGACCGCCACGCAGGCCGACCTCGTCTTCGGCTCGAACTCGCAGCTGCGTGCGCTGGCCGAGGTCTATGCCGAAAGCGACGCCCAGCCGAAGTTCACGCAGGACTTCGTCAAGGCCTGGACCAAGGTGATGGAGCTGGACCGCTTCGACCTGCGCGTCTGAACCCGGGCGGACGGCCGCCTGGCCATGCGGGCCGCTGTGCCGAAGGGTGCAGCGGCCCTTTTCCCTGGTGCGACGGTGGCGCGCGGCATGCCGTGACCGAGGCGCCTGCGTGTGCTTGGTGCCAGGGCTACGATGGGTGCGCTGTCGACGACGAGGAGGCCCGTGATGGGTATATGTACGAAGCTTCGGGGCGCGCTGGGCCTGGCGCTGGGCGCGGCGGCCGCGGCGGCGGCCGGGCCGCTGCCGATTTTCGACTCGCACCTGCACTACAGCCACGACGCCTGGGAGCGCATCCCGCCCAAGGAGGCCATCGCGATGCTGCGCCGGGCCGGCGTGCGCGCGGCCATGGTCTCCAGCAGCAGCGACGACGGCACGCAGATGCTGCGCGCCGAGGCGCCGGACCTCGTGATCCCGGTGCTGCGCCCGTACCGGCAGCGTGGCGAGTTTTTTACTTGTCTGCCCGCCCCGGCGGTCTTCGCTCTTCTGGAGCAGCGGCTCAAGGCGCACCGCTACGTGGCGCTGGGCGAGTACCACGTCTTCGGCGCCGACGCCGAGCTGCCGGTGATGCGCCGCGTCGTGGAGCTGGCGAAGCAGCATGGCCTGTTCCTGCACTCGCACTCGGACGCCGACGCCATCGAGCGCCAGTTCCGGCAGGACCCGCAGGCCCGCATCCTCTGGGCCCACTCGGGCTTCGACTCGCCGGAGAAGGTGCGCGAGATGCTGCGCAGGTACCCGAGGCTGTGGTGCGACCTCGCCTTCCGCAGCGACCATGCGCGGCAGGGCAAGGTGGACCCAGGCTGGCGCGAGGCCTTCCTGGAGTTCCCCGACCGCTTCATGGTGGGCACCGACACCTTCACGCCGGAGCGCTGGTTCTTCGTCGGCGAGCATGCGCGCTGGACGCGCGAGTGGCTGGCCGACCTGCCCGCCGATCTGGCCGAGCGCATTGCCTACAAGAACGGCGAGTCGCTGTTCGGCGCGATGCTCGAGCGGACGCGGTGAGACGCCGGCACGGCGCCGTCCTCGCGGTCGCATTGGCCGGTGTCAGCGTGCCGCTGTCGGCCTGCCCCTTGCCGGCCACGGCGCTGCAGCAGGGCGACGTGCAGCTGGTATGGGACGTCGTCGACGGCCCGATCTCGGTCGGGCACCACTTCGCGCTGTCGCTGCAACTCTGCCCGGCCGACGCGAGGCTGGTGCGAGTCGACGCCACGATGCCCGAGCACCGCCACGGCATGAACTACCGGCCCAGCGTGCACGCGCTGGGCGACGGCCGCTGGCGCGCCGAGGGCCTGATGTTCCACATGCCCGGCCGCTGGGAGCTGCGCTTCGACGTGGCGCAGGGGTCGCGAGCCGTGTCGCTGCGCGCGGAGCACGTGCTGCCTTGAAGGCCTGGGCCGCTGCCTGGCTCGCCGCGGCGTGCACGGCCGCGGCGGCGCCGGTCGAGTTCAGCGCCGCGGAGCGCGCGCGCATCCTGGCGCACGGCCCGTGGCCGACGGCGCCGGTGCCCGATGCGAGCAACCGCGTCGACGGCCACCTCGACGCCATCGCGCTGGGCCGGCGCCTGTTCGACGAGCCGCGCCTGGCGGCCGACGG
>CALJUI010000071.1 GCA_937975735.1 uncultured Rubrivivax sp. | reverse complement strand
CGCCGCTGTGGCACTGGCTGTACGTCCTGCCGACACACCGCCAGAGCGAGATCGGCCCCGACGGCCACGCCAAGCGCGGCGGCTTCCTGCCGCCGGTGCCGCTGCCGCGGCGCATGTGGGCCGGCAGCCAGTTCGAGTTCCGCGCCCCGGTGCGCGTCGGCGACGCGGTCGAGCGCCGCTCGCTCATCGAGGACGTGACGACGAAGGCCGGGCGCACCGGCCCGCTCGTGTTCGTCAAGGTGCGCCACGAGTTGCGCTGCAACGGCGCCGCCGATCCTGCGATCGTCGAGTTCCACGACATCGTCTACCGCGAGGCGAAGAAGCCCACCGACGTGGAGCCGCCGCCCCAGAAGGCGGAGACGGGCGCCGCGTGGCATCGCGAGATCGTGCCCGACGACGTGCTGCTGTTCCGATATTCGGCGCTGACCTTCAATGGCCACCGCATCCACTACGACCGCAGGTACGTCACCGAGGTCGAGGGCTACCCGGGCCTGATCGTGCACGGCCCGCTGATCGCCACGCTGCTGATGGACCTGCTGCGGCGCCACGCGCCCCGGGCCGACGTTGCGGGCTTCCGTTTCAAGGCGGTGCGCCCGACCTTCGACCTGGACCCGTTCCGCGTCAACGGCCAGCCTTCGACCGACGGCAATACGATCAGGCTCTGGGCCGAGGATCACGAAGGCTGGCTGACGATGGACGCGGTCGCGACGTTGCGCCGGTGACCGATCGCCGCAAGCCGGCGCCGCAGAAGTCGCGCGACGACCCGATGGCCGATTCCGCGCCGGTGGGCCTGATGGGCCACTCGCCGACGCTGCGCGTCGCGCCGGGCGAACTGCACGACTGGCTGATGCAGGCGGCCGAGCGCTGGCACGGGGTCGTGCTGCAGGCCGGGTTGAAGCCGGCACCGGCGCCGATGCTCGAGTAGTCTCGCCAGCCATGTCCGCATCGATCCCCGCCGAACCGGTCGCGCTGAACCGGCCCCGTTCGCTGTCCGACCTGTTCTGGTCGTTCACGCTGCTGGCCCTGCAGGGCTTCGGCGGCGTGATGGCGATCACGCAGCGCGAACTGGTCGAGCGCAAGCGCTGGCTCAGTGCGGAGGGCTTCCTCGAGGACTGGGCCGTGGCGCAGGTCCTGCCGGGGCCCAACGTGGCCAACCTGGCCGTGATGCTCGGCGACCGCTACTTCGGCTGGCGCGGCGCGGTCGCCGGACTCGCCGGCCTGTTCGCGATCCCGGCACTGATCGTGCTGGCGCTGGCGAT
Organism: uncultured Rubrivivax sp.; assembly: GCA_937975735.1. Classification (GTDB taxonomy): domain Bacteria; phylum Pseudomonadota; class Gammaproteobacteria; order Burkholderiales; family Burkholderiaceae_C; genus Rubrivivax. The sequence continues at coordinate 26,213 of CALJUI010000071.1, read as the reverse complement.
CGGCTACCAGAGCCTGAGCCACCTGCCCGAGGTCCAGGGCGCGATGCGCGGCCTCGCGCTCGTCGTCTCGGCCCTCATCCTGACCACCGCGATCAAGCTCGTTCCCGCCCTGTCCCGGCATCCCGGCGGCCGCCTGTTCTGCGCGCTGTCCGGGCTGTCGACCGTGCTGTGCGTCGTGTGGCTGAAGTGGCCGCTGCTGTGGGTATTGCTGCTCGTCGGCACGGCCTCGTGCCTGTGGACCTACCGACGCCTGGCCGCGCCGGCCGCGAAGGCGGGGCCGCACGCATGAACATCACTCTCGCCTGGACCGACTGGCTCGCGCTGTTCGGGCACTTCATGACCCTGTCGCTGCTGGCCGTCGGTGGCGGCATCAGCGTGGTGCCGGGCATGCACCGCTTCCTCGTAGCCGAGCACGCCTGGCTGACGGATCCGCAGTTCGGCTCGTCGGTCGCGCTGGCGCAGATGGCGCCCGGCCCGAACGTCCTGTTCGTCGCCCTGATGGGGTGGAACGTCGGGCTCAACGCAGGCGGCACGGCATGGGCACTGCTGGGCGCGACGCTGTGTCTGGTCGGCATCGTGATGCCGAGTTCGGTGCTGACGCTGGTGGCCACGCGCTGGGCGCGGCGCCATCGGCAGCACCCGGGCGTGCGGGCCTTCAGCCTCGGGTTGACGCCGCTGGTGGTCGGGCTGCTGGCGTCCACCGCCTGGCTGCTGCTCGGGCCCGGCGTCGGCGCCGACACGCCCTGGCGCTACTGGCTCGCAGGTCTGGTCGCCGTCGGCGTTTTGTGGAAGACCCGCGTGCACCTGCTGTGGGTGATGGCCGCCGGCGCGCTGTTGGGCGGCATCGGCTGGATCTAGGGCGTCGGGAGGCACCGCATGGACGCGATGCGGCCCAGGACCGATCCGTGGTCGCGTGCAAAGATCATTCTCCAATTCAAGTTCTTGTTGACTTCAGGTTAACAGTTTCCAACGCACAATCGCGGCATGTCCCGCAGCGTACAACCCGCCGACCTGGGCTTCTTCGCGACCCTGGCGCGCACCGGCAGCCTCAGCGCCGCCGGGCGCGAGCTCGGCATCTCGACCGCGGCCGTCAGCAAGCACCTGGCACAGATGGAGCGGCGCACCAAGGTCGTGCTGGTCAACCGCACGACACGTCGCATGAGCCTGACGCCCGAGGGCGAGATCTACCTCGAACATGCACGCCGGATCATCGGCGAACTCGACGAACTCGAGCAGGCGCTGGGCCTGGCGAAGGAGACGCCGCGGGGTCTTCTGCGGGTCAATGCGACGCTCGGCTTCGGACGCAGCCACGTGGCGCCGCTGATCGCGCAGTTCAGCAAACGCCATCCCGAGGTGGAGGTGCAACTGCAGCTGTCGGTCAATCCGCCGCCGCCGACCGACGACGCCTTCGACGTCTGCGTGCGTTTCGGCACCCCGCCGGACTCTCGACTGATCGCGCGCCGCCTCGCCGGCAACCGCCGGCTCCTTGTCGCCGCGCCGTCCTATCTCGCGCGCAGCGGCACGCCGAAGACGCCCGACGAGTTGTCCCGGCATGCGTGCATCACGATCCGGCAGGGCAACGAGGCCTACGGGCTGTGGCGGCTGAACGGACGCGGTCGGCGGGCGAAGAGCACCTCGGTCAAGGTCGGCGGCGCGTTGTCGACCAACGATGGCGGCGTGGCGGTGACCTGGGCGCTGGACGGGCACGGCATCCTGATGCGCGCCGAGTGGGACATTGCGCACCACTTGCGCTCGGGCCGTCTCGTGCAGGTGCTGCCGCAGTACGACACGCCCGACGCCGATGTCTACGCCGTCTACCCCTTTGCCCACCAGGGATCACGGCGGGTACGGGTCTTCGTCGACCACCTGGCGGCGGCATTCGCCAAGCGCACGGCCGCTGCGGACAAGTCCTGAGCCGGGTGGTCCCCGGCTTTTCTTAACCTCAGGTTCACCCCGCATTGAATCCGAGGCTGCGCGGGGCCGGCCCCTCCTTGCGAGACTGCGCGAACCCACCTCCGGGCATGCACAGACAAGGAGACAGACGATGCAGACGAAGCGCAGCCCCCTGACGTCGATCGCCATCGCGGCCATCGCCGCCGGCACGTTGGCCGCCGCCGGCCTCGCAGCAGCCCAGTCGCGGACCGATGTCCACCGCGATGCGGCAACCCGCAACGTCGGCGACGACCCCTTCATGATGGAATACGCCCGGGCCTTCTACTGCAACCTCGCCGACGACAACAACCAGATCGTCCTCAACTCCAGGGGATGGAACTACCCTTCCAGGCCGGACAACCCCGAATACCGCATTCCAGCGACCCGGATCTTCGACGACGTCACCTTCGTCGGCAACCACTACGTCGGCCAGTACCTGATCCAGACGCCGGACGGCCTGGTGCAGGTCGACGCCGGCAACAACGCCTCGGAGGTTCAGACCTACAACTACCCCGCGATGCTGGCGCTGGGCCTAGGCCCGGGCTATCCGCTCAAGGGCATGTTCATCACCCACGGTCACGGCGACCACGACGGCGGTGCGAACTGGCTGAAGATCAATCTGAACCCCGACATCTTCCTCGGGTCGGCGGACATCACCAGCGCGAAGATCGGTTCGTACAACCCGACGCCGATCGATTCGACCGATCTGTCGCTGCGCCAGATGTCGATCGGGGGCAAGAGCTTCTGGATCCTGCCGACGCCGGGACATACGGCCGGCTCGACGTCCGCCGTGGTCGAGGTGATGGACCACGGCAAGCCGGTGCGGGTGCTGATCAACGGCGGCCAGTCGATGTCGTCGAGTTCGGTGTCGGCGGTCGCGAACTACCTGACCTCGATCGAACGCACCTACGTGGTCGTGAAGGCTTTGAACGTCGAGGGCGTGATGACGCCGCACATCTACTGGGACGGCGAAGGCCAGAAGATGCGCGAGATCCTCGCCAGCGGCCGCACCAACCCGAGCCAGCATGTCTACGGGCACGAAAGCGTGGTGCGTCAGATGGTCGTCGCGCGCGAGTGCTCGGCGGCGTGGCTGAGCCGCCTCGACACGACGACGGTGCTGCCGGTGTGGCGCTACAACACCATCGAGTTCGTCAACGGCGCGCCGACGCCGAACAAGGTCTCGGCCAGGGTGAAGAGCGGCTGGGGGCCGCTGGCCAACCAGAAGGTCGAGTTCTCGGTCGCCGAGACCGGCGCATCGTGCACCGCCACGACCGACGCCAACGGCGTCGCGTCGTGCGCCGTGCACCCGCTGCGCCCGCACAAGGACAGGCTGAAGGCGCGCTTCGCCGGAGCGGAAAGCGCGGACTTCGTCGACCTGCCGGCCGAAACCACCGCCCTGGTCTGCAGCAACGGCAACTGCAAGACGAAGTGATCGCCGACCGGGGATAGCGGAGTGCGCATGCCTGCTGGGGGGCGGGCCGCGCTGGCCGCGGCCGGCGTGCTGCTGGCGTCGTGCGCCGCCTACCGCCTGGACCTGCCGCCCGGGCTCGAGTTCAAGCCGGCCGGGCGCACGACGCTGGTGTCCGATCGCGAGCAGGTGTTCCTCGTCGCCGAGCATCGGCAGGACGGGCGCCTGACGACCATCCTGGCGCGCCAGCAGGCCGGTGCGCCGCCGAATCCGGTCGCCCGGTTGGTGCGATCGCGCCCCGCCGATCGGTGGCAGGTGTCGATCCAGCTGCTGCCGGGGGCCGCCGGCGCATCGGGCCGAGCGATCGACGAACTCGCCACGCTCGAGCAGCTGTATTCGCTGCTGCTGCGGCAGGAGCCCGAGGCACGCTTCTGCCTGGGCGACGGAACGCTGCCCTGCGACGCCGACCGCGACGGCACCTCGCATGCACAGCTGCTGAAGTCGCTGGCCGAACGGCGGACGAGGTTGGCGGATCGCATCGACGCCGCCGTGCCGTGGCGCGTGGTCGAGATGCAGGCGACGCCGAACCGATCCTGGGATGCCGACGTCGTGGCCGTTCGCGCGACGGCCCAGCAGGCGCCCCTCGAAGGCGTCGATGTCTTCTTCAATCGCGCGCCTCACTCGATCTGCAGGGCGCGCACCCGCGCCGACGGCGTGGCCACTTGCCGGCTGGTCGACCCGCACGGCGACGAGCACCTGCACGACCACGCGGCGCCGGTGGTGGCCACCTTCCCGGGCGAGGTGGGCGCCCTTCGCGTGCTGCCTCCAACGACACAACTCCTGCCGGCACCGCCGGGCGCACGGCGCCTGCCGTTCGCGCCGCCGATCAGGCCATGACGCGAGCCGCGGTCACGGCTCGAACGCCCGTTGTCCGGACGTCGATGATCGCCGCCGCGACGGCGATCGTGTCGGTCGCCGGGATCGCGGCTTTGGCGCTTCTGCGATCGCCCGTGTCCGAGCCGGTGCAGCCGGCCCCGACGGCTTCGATCTCACCGTCACCGGCGGCAGACCCCCTACCGGCAGCGCCCGCGTCCGTCTCCGCGCCCGAAGCGACGACGGCGCCGATGCCGATGCCGAGCATGCCCGCCGGCATCGCCAGCACGCCGCCCCGCAGCCGCGCGGCCACGCCTTCGGACGAGCTGCCGTTCCGGTTCATCGGCAGGACATCGTCGGGCGCGGACGCGTCGATCGTGCTGTTCGGACGCGGTCGCACCGTGACGCTGCGTGGCCCCGTGCCCCTGGACGACGAATACGTGGTCGAGGCCGTGTTCGACGACTACCTGGTGGTCCGACATGTCCCGACCGGTGCTGGCTGGTTCCTGGCCTTCGCGCAGCGGCGGCCGGTCGCCGGACCGCCCCGCGACCCGGAGGACTCGGAACGCGACTAGGCGTGCGCGCAGGATCGGCGAGGCCGCGTGGCGCGACCCCCTCGGCGGCCCGGCCGCCCGCCATCCGCCAGGCCCTCAGTAGGTCTCCAGGTGCAGTCGCCCCTGGGACTTCAACTGCTCGCCGACGGTCGCCCAGTCAAGCCCCTGCTCCGCGGCCACGTCGCGCAGCGCCAGCACCACGCCCTCCTCCATCGCCTTCAGACCGCAGACGTAGAAGTAGGCGTTCGGGTCGGCCAGCAGAGGCGCCAGGTCCGCGGCACGCTCGCGCATCACGTCCTGCACGTAGCGGCGCGGCTTGCCGACCTCGCGCGAGAACGCGAAGTTGATGTCGATGAAGTCCTTCGGCAGGTTCTTCAGCGGGCCGAAATACGGCAGCTCGGCCGGCGTGCGCGCGCCGAAGAAGAGCAGCAGCTTGCCGCCGTCGAACTTGCCGGACTGCCGCAGGCGGCGGCGCCACTCGGTCATCGCCCGCATCGGCGCGCTGCCGGTGCCGGTGCAGATCATCACGAGGTGGCTCTTCGGGTGGTTGGGCATCAGGAAGCTGGCGCCGAACGGCCCGATCACCTGGACCTTGTCGCCGACCTTCAGGTCGCAGACGTAGTTGCTCGCCACGCCGCGCACCGGTCGCCCGTCGTGGTCCTCGAGCACGCGCTTGACCGTCAGCGAAACGATGCTGTCGCCCGGCCGCTCACCGTCGCACGGGCTGGCCACGCTCTACTGGCGCGCATGGTGCGGCCGGCCGTTGGCGTCGGTGCCCGGCGGCAGGATGCCGATCGACTGGCCCTCCAGCACCGGGAACGGCATGGCGCCGAAGTCGAGCACGACGTGGTGCGTGTCGTACTCCTTGCCGACTTCGGTCACGCGCACGTTGCCGGTCACGGTGGCCACGATCGACTTCGCGGCGGCCTTCGGGCCGTAGAGGTTGGTGTAGGCGTGCGCCGCCGACCACGGCGGCAGCGTGGCGCCGTACTGCGCCGGGTTGAAGGCCGTCTCGCCGGCGGTCGCCGCGGGTGCGGCCGGCGCGGCGGCGGGCTCGGCCAGCGCGGCCTGGTCGTTGCCTTCGACGCCGTCGGCGCCGAGTTCGTCGGCCGGCAACTCGGCCGGCAGTTCGTCCCAGCCCAGCTGCGCATCGACGCTGTAGGCCTTGGCCCGCGGCACCAGTCGCCAGTTGTCGATCGACCCGGTCGGGCAGGGCGAGATGCAGTCCATGCAGAAGTTGCACTTGTCCGGGTCGACGACGTAGTTGGTGTCGTCGTGCGTGATCGCGCCCACCGGGCAGGTGGCCTCGCAGGTGTTGCAGCGGATGCAGATCTCGGGGTCGATCAGGTGCTGCTTCAGGACGGCGGCGGTGTCCATCTCGTGTCTCCTCGTGGGCTCATGCGAGCAGGGGGCCCCGAGGCCCCCTGTCTCTGACCTCCACCCGGCAGTCGCCGGGCACTGGGGTGCGGTCTCAGTTGAAGCGGATGTATTCGAAGTCCACCGGCTGGCGGTTGATGCCCATCATCGGCGGCGCGATCCAGTTCGCGAACTTGCCCGGCTCGACGACACGTCCCATCAGGCTGGCGACGAAGGCGCGGTCCTCGTCGGTCGGCAGCCACTCCTCGACGTGCTGGTTCCACTCGTGGTCGTGGATGTGTCGGCCGTCCGGGCTGACCTTGACGCCGGCCAGCGTGCCGATCTGGCGGTGGAAGGCCTTGTGCGGCACCGTCAGGCGAATCGGGATGCCGGCCTTCTCGATCACCTTGTTCCAGCGGTTCACGCCGCCGACGCTGTCCTTGATGTAGTCGTCGCGCAGCACCTCGTTGAGCGCGTTGAGCATCGGCACCTCCTTCTCGACCAGGCGGCCGTCCTGCACGTCGAGCACCTTGTAGTGCTCGCCCTTGAGCACGTGGTCGTCGCTGCGCTTGCCTTCCTCGTAGCGGCCCTTCAGGCCCGAGCTGTAGAAGATGGCCGCGTTGCTCGACTGGTCGGCGCCGAACAGGTCGATCGTGACGCTGAAGTGGAAGTTCAGGTAGCGCTGGATCGTCGGCAGGTCGATCACGCCGGCGGCGCGCAGCTTGGCCGGGTCGTCGGTCTTCAGCTCGTTCATCGCCTGGCAGGTGCGCTGGATGACGCGGCTGACGCCGGACTCGCCGACGAACATGTGGTGCGCTTCCTCCGTCAGCATGAACTTCGTCGTCCGCGCCAGCGGGTCGAACGCGCTCTCGGCCAGCGCGCAGAGCTGGAACTTGCCGTCGCGGTCGGTGAAGTAGGTGAACATGAAGAAGCTCAGCCAGTCGGGCGTCTTCTCGTTGAAGGCGCCGAGGATGCGCGGGTTGTCCTGGTCGCCGCTGCGGCGCGCGAGCAGCGCCTCGCCCTCCTCGCGGCCGTCGCGGCCGAAGTACTTGTGCAGCAGGTAGACCATCGCCCACAGGTGGCGGCCTTCCTCGACGTTGACCTGGAACAGGTTGCGCAGGTCGTACTGGCTGGGCGCCGTCAGGCCCAGGTGGCGCTGCTGCTCGACCGACGCCGGCTCGGTGTCGCCCTGGGTGACGATGATGCGGCGCAGGTTGGCGCGGTGCTCGCCCGGCACCTCCTGCCAGGCGGCCTCGCCGAGGTGGTCGCCGAAGTGGATCTTGCGGTCGGCCTCGGCCGGGTTCAGGAAGATGCCCCAGCGGTAGTCGGGCATCTTGACGTGGCCGAACTGCGCCCAGCCCTGCGGGTCGACGCTGACCGCGGTGCGCAGGTAGACGTCGAAGTCGTGGCTGCCCTCGGGGCCCATGTCCTGCCACCAGTCGAGGTAGCTCGGCTGCCAGTGCTCGAGCGCGCGCTGCAGCGCGCGGTCCTCGGCGAGGTTGACGTTGTTGGGGATCTTCTCGCTGTAGTCGATGCTGGGCATGTGAGTCTCCGGGGTTCGTGCGAGGGTGGGATCGGGTCGGTTGCGGCGCGCCACCTGCTCTCGCGCCGCACAACGCATTCAGTGCGGGCCGGTCACACGCGGTGCCAGTCGAAGCCGGCCTTCTCGCCGGTGCCATAGACCTTCAGCGCGCCCTTCTCGCCGACGGCGTTCGGGCGCTGGAAGATCCAGTTCTGCCAGGCGGTCAGCCGGCCGAAGACGCGCGTGACCAAGTTCTCCGGCCCGTTGAAGCGCAGGTTGGCCTCCATGCCTGTCAGCGCGTCGGGGCTCATCGCCACCCGCTCCTCGATCGCGATCCGTGTCTCGTCGGCCCAGTCGATGTCGTCGGGGTTGCTCGTCACCAGGCCGAGCGCGAAGGCGGTGTCGGCGTCCAGCGGCTCGTCGATGCGCGCACGCACCGCGTCGATGGCCTCGGCCTCGTCGTAGAAGCGGCGGCCCAGCCGGCTCTGGCCGGTGGCCATCGGGTAGGCGCCGAAGTTCATCACGCCGACCGTGATCTTCGGCGCCTTGTCGGCGTCGTCGGGCAACGCCAGCTGGTAGCTGCGGTCGCAGGCCAGGGCCAGCTCGAGGTAGGTGCCGGCGAAGCAGCTGCCTTCGTCGATCAGCGCGAACAGGCTGCGGCTGGAGACGTCGAGCCGGCTGAGCGTGCGCCGCCACAGGCCGACGGTCTCGCGCACGAACCAGTGGTCGGCATTGGCGGACAGCGTCGCGTCCATCGCCAGCACCGCGGCGGCATCGCCGGTGGTGCGCATCAGCCAGGTGCCGATCTCGAGCTCGTTGGTGCGCATCTCGAGGATGGCGTCGTCGAGTTCACGCGCGATCAACAGCGGCAGCCAGGCGCTGCCGGCAGCCTCGATGCCGGCGGCCTCGCTGGGCAGCGGCCCCTGCGGCGCCTTCAGGGTCCAGGTGGCGGTGCGCTTGGCACGATCGATCTCGACCGTGACGTGGCTGTAGCGCAGCACATCCGGTTCGAGGTGCTTGGTCAGCGGCGTCAGCGCCACGCCCTTGCCGTCGGCGGGGCGGTCGCTGCCCTGCGCCAGTTCGAGCGCGCGTTCCTGCACGCGGGCCGCGAACACCGCCGGCTTGGCGATGTCGTCGACCAGCCGCCAGTCGCGCGCCTTCTGACCCCGCACGCCTTCGGTCGTGGTGCAGAAGATGTCGGCCAGGTCGTGGCGCACCTTGCGCTTGTCGGTCACGCGGGTCAGGCCGCCGGTGCCCGGCAGCACGCCCAGCAGCGGCACCTCGGGCAGGCTGACCGCGCTGCTGCGGTCGTCGACGAGCAGGATCTCGTCGCAGGCCAGGGCAAGTTCGTAGCCGCCGCCAGCGCAGGCGCCGTTGACGGCGGCCAGGAACTTGAGGCCGGAATGGGCCGACGAGTCCTCGAGTCCATTTCGCGTCTCGTTGGTGAACTTGCAGAAGTTCACCTTCCAGGCGTGGCTGCTGACACCGAGCATGAAGATGTTCGCGCCCGAGCAGAACACCTTGTCCTTGCCGCTGGTCACCACCACGGTGCGCACCTCGGGATGCTCGAAGCGGATGCGGTTGACGGCATCATGCAGCTCGATGTCGACGCCCAGGTCGTAGCTGTTGAGCTTGAGCTTGTAGCCCTGGCGCAGGCCGGCGTTCTCGTCGAAGTCCGCGATCAGCGTGGCCACCGGGCCCTCGAACTTCAGGCGCCAGTGCTTGTAGCGGGACGGTTCGGTCTGGTAGTCGACGCGGTCGGTTTGGCTCACGATGATCTCCTCGGATGCACTTGAATGCGCTGATCAGGATCAATTAACATGCATCATACTGCGTCATCCGCCTGTTGGTCAAGCACTTTTGTGCATGTTCACGCGCTGACGGTCAGTTCCTGCACGATGCTGCGCAGGCGTTCGAAGGTCTCCGCCAGCGGCTGCGCACTCGTGTCCAGCCGATGCTCGGCCTTTGAATAGAAGGCCGTGCGGCCGGCCAGGATGCCCTTCAGGTCCTCCAGCGCCTCCTTGCTGGCGGCCATCGGCCGCATGTCGCCCTGGGCCGCAACGCGCTTCAGGTGATCCTCGGCGCCGGCCTGCAGCCAGATCGTCGTGCAGTGGGTCAGCAGTTGGTTGAAAGTGGCGGCGTCGGAGACGATGCCGCCCGGCGTGGCGATCACGACCTCGGGATAGATCTGAATGGCCTCCTCCAACGCGCGGCGCTCGTAGCGACGGTAGGCGCTTTGGCCGTACAGGCCCTGGATCTCGCCAATCGAGCAGCCGGCGAACTGCTCGATCTCCCGGCTGAGCTCGACGAAGGGGTAGCCCAGGTCGTCGGCCAGCATCTGGCCAAGCGTGGACTTGCCGGCGCCGCGCAGGCCGATCAGCGCGATGCGCGAACGCTTGGTCGATGGCCCCGCGTTGGACTGCACGCCCATGCCCAGCAGGTCGACGACTGCGAGGCGCACGCGCCGCAGCGCGTCCTCGTCGCGATTCTCCAGCAGCTCGCGCAGCAGCAACCATTCGGGGCTCGAAGTGGTCACGTCGCCGATCAGCTCGGCCAGCGAGCACTGCAGCGCCGCTGCCACCTGCGCGAGCACCAGGATCGATGCATTGCCGACGCCGTACTCGAGGTTCGCCAGGTGTCGCTCGGACACGTCGGCCGCGACAGACAGCGCCCTGCGTGTCATCCCGCGCCGAGCCCGCAGGGCCCGGACGCGTTCGCCCAGCGCGACCAGGAAGGGGTTCTTGTCCTCCGCGGCCTCGTTCGACTCGGTGCCTAGGGGATACCCGCGAATAGGCAATATAGTGCTTGACATGTCGGCGTCGGCTTTCCTACAGTCCGACAGGCACGATACTGCATCCCTCAACCCCCGGCAAGCCGGGCCGGCACCTTCGGAGACACGATGACCACGCCAGCCGCCTTTCGCGAACAGATCGCTGGACTGACCGAGCAACTGGCGGGCCGACCGCTCGATGGCGCCCTGGACGCCTGGCTCAACGCGACCCATGGTCCGGACAGCGCCACCTACCGAACGCTGAAGGCCTCGTGCGAAGCGGGCGTCGCCGCGGGCTGGCTGTGCGACCGCGAGGGCGGGGGCATCCGCTACGGGCGGATCTTCAAGCCGGCGGAAGACCTGCACGGCTTCTCGGTCGACGTGGTCGACATGGACGAGATTGCCGGCCCGCATCATCTGCACCCGAACGGCGAGATCGACCTGATCTTGCCCATCGACGGGAATGCGCGCTTCGACGGCCGGCCCGCCGGCTGGCTGGTCTGCCCGCCGGGCAGCGCGCACCGGCCCACGGTCAGCGGCGGGCGGGCGCTGGTGCTGTACCTGCTGCCCGAGGGCCGCATCGAGTTCACACGCTGACCGGGCCCCGGACCAACGACAGGAGACAAGCATGGACATTCCCGCCGACGTCTCGCCCCCGGACGAGCGGTTCAACTTCGCCCACCACCTGCTGCAGTCCAACGCCGGCCGACCCGGCCGCGCCGCCTTCGTCGACGATGACGGCACGCTGACCTACGGGGAACTGGACCAGCGCGTGCGAGCCGTGGCCGCCGGCCTTCGCGCTGCCGGCATCAAGCGCGAGGAGCGCGTGCTGCTGCTGATGCACGACAACGCGCACTGGCCGGTGGCGTTCCTGGGTGCGATCTACGCCGGCATCGTGCCGGTGGCGGTGAACACGCTGCTGACCGCGGACGACTACGCCTACATGCTGGAGCATTCGCGGGCGCAGGCCGCGCTGGTCTCGGGCGCGCTGCTGCCGACGCTGAACAGCGCGATGGTCAAGGCCGACCACGAGGTGCAGCGCGTCATCGTCTCGCACCCGGTGGCGCCGCTGCACCCGTCGGAGGTCGACTTGGACGACTTCATCGCCGCGCAGGCGCCGCTGAGGAAACCGGCCGCCACGCGCGACGACGACCCCGGCTTCTGGCTGTACTCGTCCGGGTCCACCGGCCGCCCCAAGGGCACCGTGCATTCGCAGGCCAACCCCTACTGGACGGCCGAGCTCTACGGCAAGGGCGTGCTGCAGCTGACGGAGAACGACGTCTGCTTCTCGGCGGCCAAGCTGTTCTTCGCCTACGGGCTGGGCAACGCGCTGAGCTTCCCGATGAGCGTCGGCGCGACGACGGTCCTGATGGCCGAGCGGCCGACGCCGGAGGCGGTGTTCAAGCGCTGGCGCGGCGAGGTCGGCGGCGTCAAACCGACCGTCTTCTACGGGGCGCCGACCGGCTACGCCGGCATGCTGGCCTCGCCGGCGCTGCCGGCCCGCGACGAGGTCACGCTGCGCCTGGCCTCGTCGGCTGGCGAGGCGCTGCCGGCGGAGATCGGCGAGCGATTCAAGGCGCACTTCGGCGTGGACATCGTCGACGGCATCGGCTCCACCGAGATGCTGCACATCTTCATCTCCAACCGCCCCGGCGACGTGCGCTACGGCACCAGCGGCTGGCCGGTGCCGGGCTACACGGTCGAGTTGCGGGGCGACGACGGCGGACCGGTGCCCGACGGCGAACCGGGCGACCTCTTCATCCAGGGCCCGTCGACGGCGATGATGTACTGGGGCAACCGCGAGAAGACGCGTGACACATTCCAGGGCGGCTGGACCAAGAGCGGCGACAAGTACATCAGGAACGACGACGGCACCTACACCTACGGCGGCCGCAGCGACGACATGCTCAAGGTCAGCGGCATCTGGGTCAGCCCCTTCGAGGTCGAGGCCACGCTGGTGCAGCACCCGGCCGTGCTGGAGGCCGCGGTGATCGGCAAGGAGGACGCCGAGGGCCTGACCAAGACCAAGGCCTTCGTCGTGCTCAAGCCCGGCAGCCAGGCCACCGAGGACGAACTCAAGGCCTTCGTGAAGGACCGGCTGGCGCCCTACAAGTACCCGCGGCTGGTCGAGTTCGTCGACGAACTGCCCAAGACCGCCACCGGCAAGATCCAGCGATTCAGGCTGCGCGCCCTCGAAGCGGGCCGGGCGTGACACCGGCGTTCGTCGACATCGACTGGGCCGGGCGCTGCGTGCGCATCGAGCACGAGTGGATCGGCGCCGAGCGGCGCGGACAGCCGCTGATGGTGTTCCTGCACGAAGGCCTGGGCTCGCTGTCGATGTGGCGGGACTATCCCGCGCAGCTGTGCGACGCGGTGGGCTGGCGCGGCCTGGTCTACTCGCGGCCCGGCTACGGCCGCTCGACGCCGCGTGCCGCCGAGGAGGCCTGGGGCCTGGACTTCATGCACCGCCAGGCCGAGGAGGTCCTGCCGGCGCTCTTGACCGCGCTGCACGTCGACGCGGCGGCCGACCCGCCCTGGCTGTTCGGGCACAGCGATGGCGGCTCGATCGCGCTGCTGTACGCCGCGCGCTTCCCCGATCGGGTGGCCGGGGTCGTCGTGCTGGCGCCGCACATCGTGGTCGAGGACCTGTCGGTGCAAAGCATCGCGAGGACTCGAACAGCCTACCTCGAGACCGATCTGCGACGGCGCCTGGCGCGCCACCACGACGACCCCGACTCGGCCTTCTGGGGCTGGAACGACATCTGGCTGCATCCGCCGTTCAAGGCATGGTCGATCGAGCGCGAGATCGAGGCCATCCGTTGCCCAGTGCTGGCGGTGCAGGGCCTTGACGACGAATACGGCACGCTCGAGCAGATCCGTGGCATCGCACGTCGATTGCCGCAAACCCGACTTTTGGAAATCGCCAATTGCGGTCACGCTGTACACCGCGACCAACCGGAGCGGCTGATGGCTGCCGTGACCGCGTTCACTTCCCAACCCCACCCAGGAGACCATCGATGACATTCATTCGCCCCACGCTCGTCGCCGCCGCGGCGATCGCCCTGGCGGCCGCTGCGCCGCTGGCCATGGCGCAGGCCAAGCTGAAGGTCGGCCTGATGCTGCCGGCCACCGGCACGTTCGCCGCGCTCGGCACGGCGATCGAGAACGGCTTCAAGCTCTATGTCGCGGAGAACGGTGGCAAGCTCGGCGGCCGCGAGATCGAGTACGTCAACGTCGATGACGAGTCCGATCCGTCCAAGGCCACCGACAACATCAACAAGCTGATCAAGCGCGACAACGTCGACGTCGTCGTCGGCACCGTGCACTCCGGCGTGGCGATGGCTATGGCCAAGGTCGCCAAGGACACCGGCACCTTGCTCATCGTGCCGAATGCCGGCGCCAACGCGGTGACTGGCCCGATGTGCGGCAAGAACATCTACCGGAGTTCGTTCACGAACGCCCAGCCCGGCTACGCGATGGGCGAGGCGCTCGCCAAGAAGGGCGTCAAGCGTGTCGTCACGATCACCTGGAAGTACGCCGCCGGCGACGAGTCGGTCGGCGGCTTCAAGGAGGCCTTCGAAAAGGGCGGCGGCAAGGTGATCGAGGAGCTCGCAGTGCCCTTCCCCAGCGTCGAGTTCCAGGCGCTGCTGACGCAGATCGCCTCGATCAAGCCCGATGCCGTGTACACGTTTTTCGCCGGCGGCGGCGCCGTCAAGTTCGTCAAGGACTACGAGGCGGCCGGCCTGAAGAAGAGCATCCCGCTGTATGGTGCCGGCTTCCTGACCGACGGCACGCTCGAGGCGCAGGGCGCCGCAGCAGAAGGCCTGCAGACGACGCTGCATTACGCCGACAGCCTCGGCACGCCGCGCGACAACGCCTTCCGACTGGCCTATGCGAAGGCCTACAAGCTGCAGCCCGACGTCTACGCCGTGCAGGGCTACGACGCCGCGCAGATCCTCGGCGTCGGGCTGACCGGCGCGAAGGGCGACGTGAAGAACCTCGACGCCTTCGCCGCCGCGGTGCAGAAGGCCACCATCGACAGCCCGCGTGGCCCGTTCAAGATGTCCAAGTCGCACAACCCGATCCAGGACTTCTATCTGCGCCAGGTCCAGGGCAAGGAGAACAAGGTGATCGGCATCGCCAGCAAGGGCCTGGTCGATCCGGGGCGCGGCTGCAGGATGTGATCTCCCACCCCCGAGGCGCTGCGCGCCTCCCCCTCTAGGGGGCACCACCAGCGGGCCGGCAAAGCCGGACCCGCGGCGGTTGCCTGGATCTGAATACCGAGCTCGCCGACGGATGGACTTCGCGACCTTCCTGATCCAGTGCCTGAACGCACTGCAGTACGGGCTGCTGCTGTTCCTCGTCGCTTCCGGGCTGACGCTGATCTTCGGGATCATGGGTGTCATCAACCTGGCGCACGGCAGCTTCTACATGATCGGCGCCTACATGGCCTATGCGCTTGCGCCGATCGTCGGGGCGACCTTCGGTGGCGGGTTCTTCTCGACGCTCGCGGTCGGCCTCGTGCTGTCGGTGGTCCTCGGCTACGCGCTGGAGTGGGTCTTCTACAGCTACCTGTACGAGCGCGAACACCTGCAGCAGGTGCTGATGACCTATGGCCTGATCCTGGTCTTCGAGGAGCTCCGCAGTCTGCTCGTCGGTGACGACGTGCACGGCGTGCAGGCGCCGCAGATCCTGGCCGGCACGATCCCGCTCGGCGAACTGATGACCTATCCGGTCTACCGGCTCTTCATCTCCGGCGTGTGCCTGCTGCTGGCGCTCGGCATGTACCTGGTCTTCACTCGCACGCGGCTGGGCATGATGATCCGCGCCGGCGCCACCAATCGCGAGATGGTGCAGTCGCTGGGCATCGACATCAAGTTCCTCTACCGCGTCGTCTTCGCCGCCGGCGTCGCGATCGCGGTGCTGGCCGGCATGGTCGCCGCGCCGGTGTCCTCGGTCTACCCGGGCATGGGCAACTCGGTGCTGATCATCTGCTTCGTCGTCGTCGTCATCGGCGGCATCGGCTCGATCAAGGGTGCGCTCGTCGCCGCGCTGCTGATCGGCGCCGTCGACACCTTCGGCAAGGTCCTGCTGCCCGAGGCGGCCGGCGTGCTGGTCTACGTGCTGATGGCGCTGATCCTGCTGTGGAAGCCCGACGGGCTGTTCAGGGCAGGATGATGACGCCCACCCCCGCAGCGGCTGCGCCGCTTCCCCCTCAAGGGGGCACAACCGGCGGACCGGCGGAGCCGGATCCGCGGTCGTCGCCGGGCCCGGACATGCCGAAGCTCATCGCCGTCGTCGCGACCTTCGTCGCGCTGGCCGTCTACCCCCTCTTCGCCGGCGACTACGGGCTGGACCTCGTCACCAAGATCATGATCTACGCGATCCTGGCGCTGAGCCTGGAACTGCTCGTCGGCAGCACCGGACTGGTCTGCTTCGGGCAGGCGGCCTTCTTCGGCATCGGCGCCTACGCCGCGGTGATGCTGTCGCCGCAGGACGGGTCGCCGTCGCTGCTGTGGCTGCTGCCGGCCTGCATGGCCGCGGCGGCGCTCTACGCGCTGGCCGTCGGGGCGCTGTCGCTGCGCACGAAGGGCGTGTACTTCATCATGGTCACGCTGGCCTTCGCGCAGATGGCCTACTTCGTCATCCACGACACGCCGCTGGGTGGCGGCACCGACGGCATCTATCTGTACACGACACCGGTGCTCGGCCCGCTGTTCGACCTCGGCCAGCCCAAGGCCCAGTACGGCTTCACGCTGGCCTGCCTGGTGACCGTGTTCGCCTTCCTCGCGCAGTTGCTGCGCTCGCGCTTCGGCCGCGCACTGGCCGGCATCCGCGTCAACGAGCAGCGCATGCGCGCCACCGGCTTCACGACCTACCCGTACAAGCTGGCGGCCTTCGTGATCTCGGGCGCGATCGCCGGGCTCGCGGGTTTCCTGTTCGCGGTCAAGGACGGCTACGTCAACCCGGAGATGCTGAGCTGGCACCTGTCCGGCGCGGTGCTGATCATGATCATCCTGGGCGGCCTCGGCCACCTGCGCGGCGCGTTGATCGGCGCCTTCGCCTTCGCGCTGCTGCAGGAGTTCTTCAAATCCGACGCGATCTTCGGCGCCTTCGCCAGGCACTGGCACCTCGGCCTGGGGCTGACGATCATCGTCAGCGTTGCGCTGCTGCCGCGCGGCCTCGTCGGCCTGCCGGCGCAGCTGAGTCAGCGTCTGGCGGGCGGGCGCAGGTCTTCGGGGGTGCGCGATGACCTCGCCTGAGATCCTGCTGCGCGGGCATGCGATCACCCGGCGCTGGGGAGGCCTGACCGCCGTCGATCACGTCGACCTCGAGCTCGCGCGTGGACAGGTGCACGCCGTGATCGGCACCAACGGGGCAGGCAAGTCGACGCTGATCAACATCCTATCCGGCGAGCTCGAACCCAGCGAGGGCCGGGTCGAGTTGCTCGGCCAGGACGTGACCCGCTGGTCACAGCCGCGACGCGCGCGCGCGGGCCTGGGCCGCAGCTACCAGCGCAACACGATCTCCCCGAGCTTCACGGTGTTCGAGAACTGCCGGCTGGCGGCGCAGGCGCGCACGCCCGCGCCTTGGGCCCTTTGGCAGAGCGCCGCGCATTGCCGGCGCAGCAGTGCGGCGGCGCGCGAGGCCGCCGAGCGCGCCGGGCTCGGCGATGTGCTCGACCGCGAGGCCGGGCTGCTGTCGCATGGCGGCAAGCGCCAGCTCGAGATCGCGATGTGCCTGGCCACCGCGCCCGAAGTGCTGCTGCTCGACGAGCCGCTCGCCGGCATGGGCGCCGAGGAGACCGAACGCATGCTCGCGCTGCTGGCCGAGCTGAAGGCCGGGCACGCGATCCTGCTCGTCGAGCACGACATGGACGCCGTATTCCGCATCGCCGACCGGATCACCGTGATGGTCAATGGGGCCGTCGTCGCCTCGGGCTCGCCCGAGGAGGTGCGCAACAGTCCCGAAGTGCGGGCCGCCTACCTCGGCGAGGACCACTGATGAGCACCGGCGACCTCATCGTCGACGCGAAGGACCTGCACGCCTGGTACGGCTCGAGCCACGTGCTGCACGGCGTCGACCTGAGCATCGGCCGCGGCCAGACGGTCGGCCTGCTCGGCCGCAACGGCATGGGCAAGAGCACGCTGATCCGCACCCTGCTCGGCCATGTCGCCCGGCGCGAGGGCCGGATCCACCTGTTCGGCGAGGACATGTCGCGCGCCCGTCCGCACGAGGTCTCGCGGCTTGGCGTGGCCTACGTGCCCGAGGGCCGCGGCGTGTTCCCGAACTTGTCGGTGCGCGAGAACCTCGTGATGGCGGCGCGCGCCGGACGCGACGGGCGCAAGGACTGGACGCTCGAGCGTGTGCTCGCGACCTTTCCGCGCCTGGGCGAGCGATTGACGCACCTCGGCAGCCAGCTCTCGGGCGGAGAGCAGCAGATGCTGTCGATCGGCCGCGCGTTGATGACGCACCCCGAGCTGATCATCCTCGACGAGGCCACCGAGGGCCTGGCGCCGCTGATCGTGGTCGAGATCTGGCGCGTGATCGGCGAGATCCGCAACAGCGGCATCGCCACGCTGATCGTCGACCGCGACTACCGCAAGGTGCTGACCCACGCCGATCGCGCGCTGGTCCTGCAGAAGGGGCAGGTCGTGCTGGAAGGCAGCGCCGACGAGGTGCGACGCAGTGGCCAGCTCGCCACCTACCTCGGCGTCTGAGCGGCAGTCGCGCACGGCATCCGGCCACGCGGTATGGTTGCGCTGGGCCCGGGCTCGCGCGTCGGCATGGCGCAGTCTCCGGCTGCCCACCCCCGCCCCTCCTGCATCGTCTATGCCATGAGCCGCCCCGACATCCCGATCGCGCCGATCGAAGGCGCCAGCCGGAGGCGCCAGCGGCGAGGCCCCAAGGGCCGGCGCATCGACGCCATGGCCCTCGCCGAGGTCGAATCGCTGATCGGGCCAGGCCCTTACCGCCGCGACCTGCTGATCGAATACCTGCACCGGATCCAGGACGCCCATCGTCAGCTGGCCACGCCGCACCTGGCGGCGCTGGCCGAGCGCATGCGGCTGCCGCCCACCGAGGTGTTCGAGGTCGCGAGCTTCTACCACCACTTCGAGGTCGTGCGCGAAGACGACGACGGTCGCGTGCCGGCCGCGCCGCGGCTGACCGTGCGCGTCTGTGACGGCCTGCCCTGCGAGCTCGCCGGCGCGCGCGCGCTGCTGGACAAGCTGCCGGCGCTGCTGGACGCCGACGTGCGCGTGATCCCGGCGCCGTGCATCGGCCGCTGCGAGCAGGCGCCGGCGGTGGCCGTGCACCAGCACCCGCTGGCGCACGCGACGGACGACGCCGTCGTGCAGGCGGTGCGGTCCGGGCACACGCGCGCCGTGCCGGCGCCCTACCTCGACCGCGCCGGCTACGAGGCGCAGGGCGGCTACGCGCTGCTGCGCGACTGCGTCGCCGGCCGCCGCGACGCCGAATCGGTGATCCAGCTGCTGGAGGACTCGGGCCTGCGCGGCCTCGGCGGCGCCGGCTTTCCGGCCGGGCGCAAGTGGCGCGCCGTGCGCGCCGAGCCCGGCCCGCGGCTGATGGCGGTCAACATCGACGAGGGCGAGCCCGGCACCTTCAAGGACCGGAAGCTGCTGGAGAGCGACCCGCACCGCTTCATCGAGGGCCTGCTGATCGCCGCCTGGGCGGTCGGCATCGAGACCGCCTACGTCTACCTGCGCGACGAGTACCACGGTGCGCGCGCCATCCTCGAGGCCGAGTTCGCGAACCTGGGCGCGGACCCACCGGCACCCGGCCTGCCGGCGATCGAGCTGCGGCGCGGCGCAGGCGCCTACGTCTGCGGCGAGGAGTCGGCGATGATCGAGTCGATCGAGGGCCGGCGCGGGCTGCCGCGATTGCGGCCGCCGTACGTCGCGCAGGTCGGGCTGTTCGGGCGGCCGACACTGGAGCACAACTTCGAGACCCTGTACTGGGTGCGCGAACTGCTGGAGCGCGGCGCCGCGTCCTTCGCCGGCCGGGGGCGCCACGGTCGCGCGGGCCTGCGTCGCTTCTCGGTGTCGGGCCGCGTGCGCGTGCCGGGCGTCAAGCTGGCGCCGGCGGGCATCACGCTGCGAGAGCTGGTCGACGAATTCTGCGGCGGCCTGCCCGACGGCCACGAGTTGTATGCCTACCTGCCGGGCGGCGCCTCGGGCGGCATCCTGCCGGCGCGGCTGGCCGACCTGCCGCTGGACTTCGACACCTTGCAGCCGCATGGCGCCTTCATCGGCTCGGCGGCAGTGATCGTGCTGACGCGCAGCGACAGCCACCACGACACGGCGGTGAGCGCCGCGCGCAACCTGATGCGCTTCTTCGCCTTTGAGAGCTGCGGCCAGTGCACGCCCTGCCGCGCCGGCACCGCCAAGGCCAGCGCACTGATCGAGCAGTCGCATTGGGATCTGCCGCTGCTGGCCGACCTGTCGCAGGTGATGCGCGACGCGTCGATCTGTGGCCTGGGGCAGGCGGCGCCGAATCCCGTGGACTGCGTGATCCGGTACTTCCCGGAGGAGTTGGCGTGACGAATCTGGCCGACAGCCCGCTGGCGATCCGCTTCATGCTCGACGGCCGCGAGGTCTCGGCGCGGCCCGGCGAGACGCTGCTCGACGTCGCCGACCGCGAAGGCGTGGCCATCCCGCGCCTGTGCGCCGCGCCCGGACTGCGCCCGGTCGGCAACTGCCGCGCCTGCGTGGTCGAGGTCGACGGCGAGCGCACGCTCGCGGCGTCGTGCTGCCGCGCGCCGCAGGACGGCATGGTCGTGCGCAGCGCCAGCCCGCGCGCGCGCAAGGCGCAGCAGCTGGTGCTGGAGCTGCTGCAATGCGACCTGCCGGAGGAGGCCCGCACGCGTCAGAGCGAGGTCGATGCGTGGGCCGATCGCATCGGTGTCGGCCAGCCCCGCTTCGCACCGCGTGCGCAGCAGGTCGCCGACCTGTCGCACGCCGGCATCGCGGTGAACCTGGACGCCTGCATCCAGTGCACGCGCTGCCTGCGCGCCTGCCGCGAATCCCAGGGCAACGGCGTCATCGGCCTGGCCTTTCGCGGCGAGCACGCGAAGATCGTCTTCGACATGGACGATGCGCTGGGCGGGTCGACCTGCGTCGGCTGCGGCGAGTGCGTGCAGACCTGTCCCACCGGCGCGCTGGAGCCGGCCGGCGGCGCCGCGCTGCAGGCGCCGGACCGCAGCGTGGGCTCCCTGTGCCCGTACTGCGGCGTCGGCTGCCAGCTGACCTATCACGTCAAGGACGAGCAGGTCCTGTTCGTCGAAGGGCGCGACGGACCGGCCAACCGGGGCCGGCTGTGCGTCAAGGGACGCTACGGCCACGACTACATCCGCCACCCGCAGCGCCTGACCCGGCCGCTGATCCGCCGCGCCGGCGTGCCCAAGGACCCGGACCTGGCACCGCAGGACCTGGCCTCGGCGTTCCGCGAGGCGAGCTGGGAGGAGGCGCTGGACCTCGCCGGCGGCACGCTGCGGGCAATGCGCGAGACGCACGGCCCGCAGGCGCTGGCCGGCTTCGGCTCGGCCAAGGGCAGCAACGAGGAGGCCTACCTGTTCCAGAAGCTGGTGCGGCTGGGTTTCGGCAGCAACAACGTCGACCACTGCACGAGGCTGTGCCACGCGTCCAGCGTCGCGGCGCTGCTGGAGGGCATCGGCTCGGGCGCGGTCAGCAACCCGGTGATGGACGTGCTGCAGGCCGACGTGGTGATCGTCATCGGGGCCAACCCCACGGTGAACCACCCGGTGGCGGCGACCTGGATCAAAAACGCCGTCGACCGCGGCACCGGGCTGATCGTGATGGACCCGCGCCGCAGCGATCTGGCGCGCATCGCCGAACACGACCTGCGCTTCCGCCCCGACACCGACGTCGCGCTGCTGAACGCGATGATGCACGTCATCGTCAGCGAGGGCCTGGTCGACGAAGCCTTCGTCGCCGAGCGCACCGAAGGCTTCGCGGCGCTCGCCGACCACCTGCGCGGCTACGGCCCGGAGGCGATGGCGCCGGTCTGCGGCATCCCCGCGGAGACGATCCGCATCGTCGCGCGTCGCTACGCCACCAGCCGCGCCTCGATGATCCTGTGGGGCATGGGCGTGAGCCAGCACGTGCACGGCACCGACAACGCGCGCTGCCTGATCGCATTGGCGCTGATGACGGGCCAGATCGGCCGGCCCGGCACCGGGCTGCATCCGCTTCGCGGCCAGAACAACGTGCAGGGGGCGAGCGACGCCGGACTGATCCCGATGATGTATCCGGACTACCGGCGCGTCGACGACGCCGACGCGCGCGAGCGCTTCGCCCGCGCCTGGAGCGTGCCCGCGGCACGACTCGACAGCCGTCCGGGCCTCACCGTCGTCGAGGTGATGCGCGCGATCGACGCCGGCACGGTCAAGGGCATGTACATCATGGGCGAGAACCCGGCGATGAGCGATCCGGATGCCGGCCATGCGCGCGAATCACTGGCCCGCCTGGAGATGCTGGTCGTGCAGGACCTGTTCCTGACCGAGACCGCGGCCCTCGCCGACGTGGTGCTGCCGGCCTCGGCCTTCGCCGAGAAGACCGGCAGCTTCACCAACACCGACCGCCTGGTGCAACTCGGCCGGCAGGTGCTGGCGCCGCCCGGCGACGCCCGGCTCGACCTGTGGATCCTGGTCGAGATGGCGCGCCGGCTCGGCCTGGACTGGTCGCACCTCGGCCCTGTCGAAGGCGACGGTGAGGCCGCGGTGGCGAGGGTCTTCGACGAGATGCGACGGACGATGCCGAGCATCGCCGGCATCACCTGGGAACGCCTGCGGCGCGACGGCGCGGTCACCTACCCTTGCGAGCACGAAGACGACCCGGGCACGCCGGTGGTCTTCGTCGACCGCTTCCCGACCGCCAGCGGCAAGGCGCGCTTCGTGCCGGCCGGTCTCGTCCCGGCCGACGAGCGGCCCGACGCCGAGTACCCGCTGGTGCTGATCACCGGGCGCCAGCTCGAGCACTGGCACACCGGCAGCATGACGCGCCGCTCGCGTGTGCTGGATGCGATCGAACCCGACCCGGTGGCATTGCTGCATCCGCGGGACCTGGCGGCGCTGGGCGTGGCGCCGGGCGCGCCGGTGACGCTGACCACGCGCCGCGGCGAGGTGGCGCTGTACGCGCGCGCCGACGAGGGCACGCCGCCGGGCACGGTGTTCGCGGCCTTCTGCTGGGTGGAGGCGGCGATCAACCGCCTGACCAACCCGGCGCTCGACCCGGTGGCCAAGATCCCGGAGTTCAAGTACTGCGCGGTGCGGGTGCGCCCGGGCGGGCGGATCGGCGCGCGTCCGGCGTGATCGCCCCGAGGGCTGTCCGTCGGGGTCGCCGGCGCGACATCGACCAGCCCGCGCAGCGCCGACAATCCGGGCCATGGGCACGCTCTTCCTCGTCCGCCACGGCCAGGCGTCCTTCGGCGCCGCCGACTACGACCAGCTCAGCGAGCTCGGCCATCGCCAGTGCGTGCGGCTGGGCGAGCACCTGCGCCTGCGCGGGCTGCGCTTCGATCGCGCGCTGACCGGCACCTTGCGACGTCATGCGCAGTCGCTGGCCGGCATCGCCGAGGGCCTCGGCCAGGGCGTCGAGGCCCGGACCTGGCCCGGGCTCGACGAATACGACAGCCATGCGATCGTGCGCGCGGTGCATCCCGAGCCGGTGCCGGCGCCGGACACGCCGGAACTCGTGCGCCACCACTTCCGGCTGCTGCGCAGCGGTCTGCAGGCCTGGATGGCCGGGCGCGCGCAGCCCGAGGGCATGCCCAGCCACGCGGACTTCGTCGCGGGCGTCGCCGGTGCGCTGGACCACGTGCGCGAGGATTGCGAAGGCGACGTGCTGATCGTCTCCAGCGGCGGCCCGATCTCCGCCGCGGTCGGCCTCGTGCTCGGGCTGTCGGCCGACGCGGTGATCGAGCTGAACCTGCGCATCCGCAACAGCGCGCTGACCGAGTTCCACTTCACGCCCAAGCGCCACGCGCTGGTCTCGTTCAACTCGGTAGCGCACCTGGAGCAACCCGGGCACGCCGACTGGATCACGTACGCCTGAGCGTGACGGTGACCGACACCTCCATGCCGAGGTAGGCGCCGGGCTTGCCGAACCAGCTGCCCGACACCGGCGCCGCGTGCGCCGGATCGCGGGTGACCGCCACGCGGAACAGGCGCGATCCATCGAAGATGTTGTTGGTCGGGTCGAACCCGACCCAGCCGGCGCCCGGCAGATAGACCTGCACCCAGGCATGGGTGACGCCGGCGCCGGTGATCGGCTGGCCGCCGTCGGCGCTGGCGGCCTCGTCGAGCGCCGGGTCGTACAGGTATCCGCTGACGAAGCGCGCGGCCAGACCGAGCCGGCGCACCGCCTCCATCATCAGCAGCGCGAAGTCGCGGCAGGAGCCGGACTTGGACGCCAGCGTCTGCAGCGGCGTCTGCGTGCCCTCCTCGTCGCGGGCGGCGTAGGCGAAGTTCGAGCGGATGAACTCGTTCATGCGCACCAGCATGTCGCGCGTGCCGGTCGGCCCCTGGTCGACCAGGAAGGACCGCGCCCAGTCGGCCAGCACGCCGTCGGGGTCGTCGTGGTGCGGGCGCAGGTAGTGCGCGAGGTCGAGATGCTCCTGCACGTCGTAGGCCACGGGCAGGAAGGCCGCCGACGGCGACAGGGGGTGGTCCAGCACCTCGCCGTGCACGTGCTCGATCGTGAACGAGCAGACGATGGTCAGCGCGTCGGCCTCCTCGCGCGGACGCACCAGCGCGATCGAGTTCGAGTGCGGGTCCTGGATCAGTCGGATGTCGGACGCCGGCATGACCTGCAGGTCGGTCGCGAGCACGCGCTGGTCGTGGCTGTCGCGCGGACGGAACATGACCCGGTGCTCGCCGAAGCGCACCGGCTCGGCGTAGCGGTAGGTCGTCGTGTGGACGATGTCGTACTGCAGCTGCATGCGCGCGATTGTCGGCGCTTCGGTCAGCCGCCGGCGGCCTCCGCCTCCTGCAGCAGCCGCCACATGACCTTGCCCGAGCCCGACTTCGGCAGGCTGTCGACGAAGCTGACCAGGCGCGGCACCTTGTACGCCGCCATGTTCTCGCGCGCCCAGTCGATGATGTCCTGCTCGGTGGTGCGGCCGCGCGCGTCGTCGCGCAGCACGATCACCGCCTTGACCGTCTCGCCGCGGTAGGCGTCGTGCGCGGCGATCACGCAGGCCTCCTGCACCGCCGGGCACTTGAACAGCAGCAGCTCGACCTCGCTCGGCCAGACCTTGAAGCCGCTGGCGTTGATCATCCGCTTGAGCCGGTCGGTGATGAAGAAGTAGCCCTCCGAATCGCGCCGGCCGAGGTCGCCGGTGCGGAAGAAGGGCTTGCCGTCGAGTTCGATGAAGGCCGCGGCGGTGGCGTCCGGGTGGCCCCAGTAGCCCTTGAAGACCATCGGGCCGTGGGTGACGATCTCGCCGGTCTCGCCGTCCGGCACCTCCCGCAGCGTCACCGGGTCGATCACCCGCGAGTCGGTGCCGAAGATCGGCATGCCCAGGCACTGCAGCTTGGCACGCTCGGGCGGGTTGGCATGCGAGGGCGCCGCGGTCTCGGTCAGGCCGTAGCCCTCGGCGAAGGTCAGGCCGAAGTCGCGCTGCAGCCGCTCGGCCACGGCCTGCGGCATCGCCGCGCCGCCACCGGACAGGTAGCGCAGGCTGGACAGGTCGAACTCGGCGACGCGCGGGCTGCCCAGCAGGTCGATGATCATCGTCGGGATGCAGGTCCAGTGCGTGATGCGGTGGTGCGCGATCAGCCGCGCCGCGAGTTCGCGGTCCCAGCGCGGCAGCAGGATCGTCGACGAGCCCGTCGCGACGTTGCCGAGCACGCCGTACATCATGCCGGTGATGTGGAACATCGGCACCACGCCGAGGCTGACCGTCTCCGGTCCGGCATGCCCCCACTGCCCGGCGACCGCGTTGTGCATCAGCGTGCGGTGGGTGTGCATGCAGCCTTTCGGCAGCCCGGTGGTGCCCGAGGTGTAGGGCAGCATCGCCAGGTCGTCCGGGCCGGCGGTGTGCGGCGCCGGCGCGTGGCCGGCGACCAGCGCGTCGACCCAGCGCATCGCGCCCTCGGGCAACGGCGGGTCGCTGCGCAGCCAGGCCTGCACCGCCTGGCTCGGCGCCAGCGCGGGATCGATCTCGCCCTCGGGCAGCGCCTCGGCCAGGCGGGTCGCGACGATGCCCTGCAGGCGCTGCGCGGCGTCGACGCGCTGGTTGGCCTCGTGCACGATGCCGGCGAGGTCGGCGCTGGTGATCGCGAAGCGCGCCTGCGGGTCGGTGATGTAGTGCGTGAATTCGTCGACGCGGTTCATCGGGTTGACCGGCACCAGCACCGCGTCGGCGCGCAGCACCGCGTAGACGGCAACCGCGAACTGCGGGCAGTTCTGCATGAACAGCAGCACGCGCTCGCCGGCGCGCAGCCCCTGCGCCTGCAGCCAGCCGGCCAGCGCCTCGGCCTGCGCGTGCAGTTCGCGGTAGCTCAGCGCCCGGCCGAAGAACGAGTACGCGGCACGCTGCGGATACCGCCGCGCGCTGACCTCGAGGTTGAACCACAGCGAGGTCTCCGGCACGCACAGGCTGCGCGGCAGGCGGCGCGGCCAGTGGGCCAGGTGGGGGGCGTCGGGAGAAGGATCGGACATGACCGGGACGGCAGCGACGGGGTCTTCGGTGTACCCGCTCGACCGGACCGACGCCATCGAGCCTTTCCCTGTCGCGCTGTCACCCCGGCGACGT
>CALJUI010000070.1 GCA_937975735.1 uncultured Rubrivivax sp. | reverse complement strand
AGCAGCAGCATGTCGGGCTTGCTCAGCAGCAGCCGGCACAGCGCCACGCGGCGCTTCTCGCCGCCCGAGAGGTTGCCAATCGTCGCGTCCCAGGGCGGCAACCGCAGCGCGTCGGCGGCGACCTCGAGCTCCATGTCGGTGTTGACGCTGCCGGCCGCGGCGATGATCGCCTCCAGTTCGGCCTGCTCGGCGGCCAGCTTGTCGAAGTCGGCGTCGGGCTCGGCGTACTCGGCATAGACCTGCTCGAGCCGGGCCTTGGCGGCCAGCACGCCGCCGATGCCCTGCTCGACCGCGTCGCGCACGGTCTGCGTCGGGTCGAGCTGCGGCTCCTGCGGCAGGTACCCGATCTTGATGCCGGGCATCGGCACCGCCTCGCCCTCGATCTCGTTGTCGAGGCCCGCCATGATCTTGAGCAGCGTCGACTTGCCCGAGCCGTTCAGGCCGAGCACGCCGATCTTGGCGCCAGGGAAGAAGGACAGGCTGATGTCCTTCAGGATCTGCCGCTTCGGCGGCACGATCTTGCCGACGCGGTTCATGGTGTAGACGTACTGGGCCATCTTCGATTTCCGGTGTCGCTTGGGCGGCGCCTCGGTGCCGCGGAACCCGCCATTATCCCGGACGGCAACGTTCGGGACACGCGGTCGCCGCGATCGCCCGGGCTTGCAATCGAGCGGATCGGCTGCAACTACACTGGATGCTCCTGAAGGACCCCGACCGATGAACACGATCGTCACCGTCGAAGCCCCCGAGCCGCTGGTCCGCACCACCCACGTCGTCTACGCGCTGCACGCACTGGGCCTGGTGATCGGCGCCTTCGGCGCCGCCAGCGTGATCGGTGCCTTCCTGTTCGGCTGGCCGTCGATCATCGCGGTCATCATCAACTACGTGAAGCGGGGCGAGGCCCGCGGCACCTGGCTCGAATCGCACTTCAGCTGGCAGATCCGGACCTTCTGGTTCGCGCTCGGCTGGGCCCTGCTGGTGGGCCTGGTGTCGCTGCCGCTGACGCTGGTCGTGGTCGGCTTCGCGACCTGGGCGATCGGCCTGTTCGTGCTGGGCATCTGGGCCATCTACCGCATCGCACGTGGCTGGCTGGCGCTGAAGGACCACCAGCCGATGCCCGTCTGAGGCGATACAATCCGTCTGCGCTGCGGCCTCCAGTCATCGCGGCGCGGTCGATTCCGACACCTCGCTTTCCTCGCGCCTACCCGACTGGTGCGCCCGCCCTGGGCGACAGCAGGCAGCGAACCACGGCCGCACAAGGCCTTACCCCATGCAATTCACAGATCTCGGCCTGGCCGAGCCGCTCCTGCGCGCGATCCGCGACCAGGGCTACGACACCCCCACGCCGATCCAGGCCCAGGCCATCCCCGCCGTGCTCAAGGGCGGCGACCTGATGGCCGGCGCGCAGACCGGCACCGGCAAGACGGCCGGCTTCACGCTGCCGATGCTGCACCGGCTGGCCGCCGCCGGCCCGAAGCGCGACGCCCGTGGCCGGATCGCGATCCGCGCACTGATCCTGACGCCGACGCGCGAGCTCGCCGCGCAGGTCGAGGAGAGCGTGCGCACCTACGGCAAGTACCTGCCGATCACCAGCATGGTGATGTTCGGCGGCGTCGGCATGCAGCCGCAGATCGACCGCCTGCGCAAGGGCGTCGACATCCTCGTGGCCACGCCCGGCCGGTTGCTGGATCACCACCAGCAGGGCACGCTGGATCTGCGCCAGGTCGAGATCTTCGTTCTCGACGAGGCCGACCGCATGCTCGACATGGGCTTCATCCACGACATCAAGAAGGTGCTGGCCATCGTGCCGGCGAAGAAGCAGAGCCTGCTCTTCAGCGCCACCTTCAGCGACGAGATCAAGGCGCTGGCCGATCGGCTGCTGAACCAGCCGGCGCTGATCGAGGTCGCGCGCCGAAACGCCACCGCCGACACGATCGCGCAGAAGGTGCACCCGGTCGGCCGCGAGCGCAAGAAGGAGCTGCTGGCCCACCTGATCCGCCAGGGCGACTGGCACCAGGTGCTCGTCTTCACCCGCATGAAGCACGGCGCCAACCGGCTGGCCGAGTACCTGAACGAGCACGGCATCACCGCGATGGCGATCCACGGCAACAAGAGCCAGACCGCGCGCACGAAGGCGCTGTCGGACTTCAAGAAGGGATCGCTGCAGGTGCTGGTGGCGACCGACATCGCCGCGCGGGGCATCGACATCGACATGCTGCCGCACGTCGTCAACTTCGAGCTGCCCAACGTGCCGGAGGACTACGTGCACCGCATTGGCCGCACCGGCCGCGCCGGCGCCACCGGCGAGGCGATCTCGCTGGTCTGCGTCGACGAGGACATCTTCCTGCGCGACATCGAACGCCTGATCAAGCGTCCGATCCCGCGCGAGGTCGTGCCGGGCTTCGAGCCGCCGGTCGGCGAGAAGGCCGAGCCGATCGTGCTCGGCCGCATGACCATCGGCGTCGGCGGCACCCGCCG
>CALJUI010000069.1 GCA_937975735.1 uncultured Rubrivivax sp. | reverse complement strand
CGCGGATCGCGGTGTGCGGGCAGCCGCCGGTCTCGACGCCGATGATGCGCTCGGGTTCCAGCGCCCCGGCCACGGTGAGCAGGCGCTGGTCCTCCTTCGTGTAGATGTCGTTGGTCACGACCACCAGGTCCCAGCGCTCGCGCATCGTCTTGCACAGCACCTCGACCAGCGTGGTCTTGCCCGAGCCCACCGGGCCGCCGACGCCCACGCGCAGCGGCGGCAGCCGCTTTCTGCGGCCGGGGATCGCGTGCAGGGGGGTGTCGTGGGTCGCAGGCATGGTCATCGGGTCCTCAGGATCGGAAGAGTCGGGCGTACTGGGCCTCGTGGCGGGCCGACAGGATGGCGAGCATCGGCGTGAAGGCCTGGCGCGTGGCGTCGTCGCGCGCCAGTGCGTCGTCGACGGCAGTCGGGATGGCCGCGGCCAGCGCGGCCAGCACGCGCTGGCCGGCGCTCTGGCCCAGCGGCACCGCCTTGACCGCAGCCTGGACCATGTTCTCGGCCCAGCCGAAGGCCATCGCCAGCAGCGCAGCACGTGCCGTGGCGCCGGTGCGCCAGGCGGCCAGCGCGAAGGCGACGGGCCAGGTGGGCAGCGGCGTCAATGCGCGCAGCGTGGCCATGCGGTCCAGGTGGGCGTCGTCGTCGCCGCGGGGCTGCAGCCAGTCGGTCAGCGAGCGGCCGGCCTGCTCGCTCTGCAGCCGGAACTCGGCGCTCTCCCGGCTGGCCAGCACCCAGTGGTTCAGCATGGCGAGTCGCCTGCGCCAGCATCAGCTGGTCCACCAGCCAGGCGCAGGCGCTGGCCTCGTCGTGCACGCGGCCTTGGTCGACGGCGGTCTCCAGCCCTTCGGAATAGCTGAACGCGCCCACCGGCAGCGCCGGCGAGGCCAGCCACATCAGCTGCAGCAGCGTGGCGTCAGGGCCCGTGAGCGTGTCCGTGCTCATCCGTGTCGGGGTGATCGTGGTCGTGGCGGTGGTGGTCGTGGCGACCATGTGCATGGCCGTGGCCACCCGCCGCGGCGTACGCGCCCGCCTCGGGCTCGAACGGCGCCTCGGTGGCGTCGACGAGCAGGTGCAGGCCGCGCAGCATATCGGCCAGCACCGGATCGGGCTCGACCTTCAGGTGGTCGGGCTGCAGCTCCAGGCTGACATGGCGGTTGCCCAGGTGGTAGGCGGCGCGCAGCAGGTCGAAGGCGCTGCCGTGGCGCGGGCAGTGGCGCACCACCAGCACCGGCTGCGGGGCGGCCACCACGCGCACCAGCGAGCCGTCCTCGGCCACGAGCACGTCGCCGCCGCGCAGCACCTGGCCGCGCGGCAGGAAGATGCCCAGCCGCCGGCCCAGGCTGTCGTCCACGTCGATGCGGCTGCGCGCACGCGTGTCCCAGTCCAGCTCGACGGAGGCCGCGCGACGCAGCAGGGCCGCGGCCAGGCCACGGCCGCCGGCGATGCGCTTGTTGACGGTCAGCATGAGCGCGCGCGCCTCAGAACAGGAAGTAGCGCTGCGCCATCGGCAGCTCGGCGGCGGGCTCGCAGGTCAGCAACTGGCCGTCGGCGCGCACCTCGTAGGTCTGCGCGTCGATCTGCATCACCGGCGCGTAGCTGTTGTGCACCATGTCGGCCTTCTTCACGCTGCGGCAGTCGCGTACCGCGGACAGCTCGCGCCGCAGGCCCAGGCGCTCGCCGATGCCGTCGGCCAGCGACGCCGCGCTGACGAAGGTCAGC
>CALJUI010000068.1 GCA_937975735.1 uncultured Rubrivivax sp. | reverse complement strand
TTGCCGATCGAGTACAGCATCACCGGGCGGTCGGCCTCGGCGACCACCTCGCGCAGGACGTGGATGCTCTCGGCCTCGAGCCGCTGCAGGTGGCTCAGGCGGACGGACGCGGCGGGGGTGGACTCGGGCATGGCGGCATCATTATGCTGCAGCGCAGCATGACATGTGGTCATGGCGGCGCCGCTACATTGGCGCCACACCGTACACGAAGCCCGAGGGCCATCGATGACCCCTGACGACTCCGCCCTTGCACCGCTGCCGCCGATCCCTGCCGCCTGGCTGGCCGCGGTCGAGAGCGCGGTACGCGCCGCTGGCGAGTTGATCCTCGAAGTCTACGCGACCGACTTCGAGGTGCGCGGCAAGGACGATGCGTCGCCGGTCACCGAAGCCGACGAGCGCGCCGAGCGCCTTATCCTGCCGGCGCTGGCCGCGCTCGATGGATCGATCCCGGTGGTTGCCGAGGAGTCGGTCGCCGCCGGCCGGCGGCCGCGCACCGGGCGCCGCTTCTGGCTCGTCGACCCGCTCGACGGCACCCGCGAGTTCATCCAGCGCAACGGCGAGTTCACCGTCAACGTGGCGCTGGTGCACGACGGCCGGCCGGTGCTCGGCGTCGTGCTCGCGCCGGCACTCGGGCGGCTGTTCGCCGGCGTCGAGGGGCAGGGCGCGTGGATCGACGAGGGCGGTGTGCGCCGGCCGATCGCTTGCCGGCAGCCGCCGCCAGAAGGACTGACCGTCGTCGCGAGCCGCTCGCATGGCGACGCCGAAGCCCTGATGGAGTCGCTGCGCGGTCAGCGGGTGGCGAAGGTCGTGCCGGCCGGCTCGTCGCTGAAGCTGTGCCTGATCGCGGCCGGCGAGGCCGACCTGTACCCGCGCCACGGTCCGACGATGGCCTGGGACATCGCCGCCGGTCACGCGGTGCTCGCGGCGGCAGGCGGCGAGGTGTGCGACCTTGCCGGCCGGCCGCTGCGTTACGACGGTGCCGACCTCGCCAATCCGCACTTCGTCGCCCGCGGCCTGGCACCTCAGGGCGAACCCGCCCGCTGAGCGCGCGGCCCGGCTCCTAGAATGGCCGGCACCATGTCCCAAGGAGCGTGACGCATGCCTTCGCATCGCAGTGGCCCCGGTTCCAAGAACAAGGAAGCCCCGCAGTCGGGACCGCGCACGCTCAAGAAGTACCCCAACCGGCGTCTCTACGACACCCGCACCAGCAGCTACATCACGCTGGCCGACGTCAAGCGCATGGTGATGACCGGCGAGGAGTTCGAGGTCCGCGACGCGAAGTCCGGCGAGGACCTGACGCGAAGCATCCTGCTGCAGATCATCCTGGAGGAGGAGAGCGGCGGGGTGCCGATGTTCTCCACGCCGATGCTCGCTCAGCTGATCCGCTTCTACGGCCACGCGATGCAGGGCCTGATGGGCACCTACCTCGAGAAGAACCTGCAGACCTTCGTCGAGCTGCAGAACCAGTTCGTGGGGCAGGGCAAGGGCCTGTACGACCCGAAGAAGATGAACGCCGACGGCTGGACCCAGTTGATGGGCGCTCAGGCCCCGATGATGCAGGCGCTGATGGCCAGCTACACCGAGCAGACGCAGAAGCTCATCGAACAGATGCAGGCCGCCGGTGCGATGTTCCCCGGCATGCCGGGCTTTCCGCCGGGCAAGCGCTGAGCGCCGTGGGCGCGCTTACGCCGGGACAGGCGAAAATCGCGCGATGCATCCCGCTTCCCCGGCCGACACCTCGGCACCCACGATCGGCTTCGTCTCGCTCGGCTGCCCGAAGGCGCTGACCGACTCCGAGCTCATCCTCACCCAGCTCAGCGCCGAAGGCTACCGCACCAGCAAGACCTTCGACGGCGCCGACCTGGTCATCGTCAACACCTGCGGCTTCATCGACGATGCGGTGAAGGAGAGCCTGGACACCATCGGCGAGGCGCTGGCCGAGAACGGGCGCGTCATCGTCACCGGCTGCCTCGGCGCGAAGCAGGGCGCCGACGGCGGCAACCTCGTCGCCAGCGTGCACCCGAAGGTGCTGGCGGTGACCGGCCCGCACGCGACACAGGAGGTGATGGACGCGGTGCACCGCCACGTGCCCAAGCCGCACGATCCCTTCGTCGACCTGGTCCCGGCCGCCGGCATCAAGCTCACGCCCAAGCACTACGCCTACCTGAAGATCAGCGAGGGCTGCAACCACCGCTGCAGCTTCTGCATCATCCCGAGCATGCGCGGCGACCTCGTGTCGCGGCCGGTCGGCGACGTGCTGAACGAGGCGCGTGCGCTGTTCGAGTCGGGCGTGAAGGAGCTGCTGGTGATCAGCCAGGACACCAGCGCCTACGGTGTCGACGTCCAGTACCGCACGGGCTTCTGGGACGGCAAGCCGGTCAAGACGCGCATGGCCGACCTGTGCGAGGCGCTCGCCCGGCTGGCCGAGCCGCACGGCGCCTGGGTGCGCCTGCACTACGTCTATCCGTACCCGCACGTCGACCAGATCCTGCCGTTGATGGCCGACGGCCGCATCCTGCCCTACCTGGACGTGCCGTTCCAGCACGCCCACCCGGACATGCTCAAGCGCATGAAGCGCCCGGCCAGCGGCGAGAAGAACCTCGAGCGGCTGGCGCGCTGGCGCGAAGCCTGCCCGCAGATCGTGGTGCGCTCGACCTTCATCGCCGGCTTCCCCGGCGAGACCGAGACCGAGTTCGAGACGCTGCTCGACTTCATGCGCGAGGCGCAGATCGACCGCGCCGGCTGCTTCGCCTATTCGCCGGTCGACGGCGCGTCGGCCAATGCGCTGCCGGGCCAGTTGCCGGCCGAGCTCCGCGAGGCACGGCGTGCGGCGTTCATGGCGGTGGCCGAAGCGGTGTCGACGGCCAAACTGCAGCAGCGGCTCGGCGCGACGATGCAGGTGCTGGTCGACAGCGCGCCGGCGCTCGGCCGCCGCGGCGGCGTCGGCCGCAGCTACGCCGATGCCCCGGAAATCGACGGCACCGTGCGCCTGCTGCCGCCGGCAAAGGCGTCGAGGACGCTGAAAGTGGGGGACTTCGTGACCGCGCGCATCGTCGGCGCTCAGGGCCACGACCTCGTCGCGGAGTGGGGCTGAGGAGGCCGAATGAACGACCGCACGCGCACCGGACTGATCCACCACCCGTACCGGCCGCCGCCCGGGTTCGAGGCGCCTCAGCTCGGTGTGCACAAGGCCTCGACGGTGATCTTCCCGAACGTCGCCGCGATGCGCGCGCGCGACTGGCAGCACAAGAACGGCTACACCTACGGCCTGCACGGGACGCCGACAACCTTCGCGCTCGAGGAGCGCATCGCGCACCTCGAGGGCGGCCGGCACACGCTGCTCGCGCCCAGCGGGCTGGCCGCGATCGCGCTGGTCGACCTGGCGCTGCTCGGACATGGCGACGAGGTGCTGATCCCGAACAACGCCTATGGCCCCGGCAAGCACCTGGCGCGCGACGTGCTGGGCCGCATGGGCATCACGCACCGCTTCTACGATCCGATGGATCCGGCGGCGCTGGCCGCGACGATCGGCCCGGCGACCAGACTGATCTGGCTCGAGGCGCCCGGCTCGGTGACGATGGAGTTCCCCGACCTGCGCGCGCTGACCGGCGCGGCGCGCGGCGCCGGCGTGACCACGGTGCTCGACAACACCTGGGGGGCCGGGCTGGCCTTCGACGGTTTCGCACTCGGAGCCGACGTCGTGATGCAGGCGCTGACGAAGTTCCCGTCGGGCGGCGGCGACGTGCTGATGGGCGCGGTGACGACGATCGACGAGGCGCTGCACCTGCGGCTGAAGGTGGCGCACATGGACCTCGGCCTGGGGGTCGGCGCCAACGACGCCGAACTCGTGCTGCGATCGCTGCCGTCGATCGCGCTGCGCTACGAGGCGCACGACCGCAGCGCGCGCGCGCTGGCCGGCTGGCTGCAAGCGCGGCCGGAGATCGCGCGCGTGCTGCATCCTGCGCTGCCCGACTCGCCGGGCCACGAGCACTGGCGGGCCAGCTGCACCGCGGCCGCGGGCCTGTTCTCGGTGCTGTTCGACGAGCGTTTCGACGCCGCCGCGGTCGACCGTTTCGTCGACGCGCTGCGGCTGTTCAGGATCGGTTACTCGTGGGGCGGGCCGGTCAGCCTGGTCGTGCCCTACGACCTGGCGTCGATGCGCGACCCGGTGCCCTACCGCGGCACGCTGGTGCGCTTCTCGATCGGGCTCGAAGCAACCGCGGATCTCCAGGACGACCTG
The DNA here is from genome assembly GCA_937975735.1 of uncultured Rubrivivax sp. Lineage (GTDB taxonomy): Bacteria > Pseudomonadota > Gammaproteobacteria > Burkholderiales > Burkholderiaceae_C > Rubrivivax. The sequence goes on along the minus strand of CALJUI010000068.1, from coordinate 2,530 downwards.
GCACAGGCTCTTCAGTCACTGGCCTGACGAGACCTTGTGTCTCATCAGCCGGCCTTTCTGCGCTTCGCGCGGCCGGGCCGAGAGCGGCTGACGCCGCTTGCGCTCACGCGCCTGACGAGACCTTGTGTCTCATCAGCCGGCCCTTTTCACGCTCCCAGTCGCGCTTTTTCTCGGTCTCCCGCTTGTCGTGCTGCGCCTTGCCCTTGGCCAGCGCGATCTCGACCTTCACGTGGCCGCCCTTGTAGTGCAGGTTCAGCGGCACCAGCGTGAAGCCCTTCTGCTCGACCTTGCCGATCAGCCGGCGGATCTCGGCGCGGTGCATCAGCAGCTTCTTGGTGCGGTCGGGTTCGGGCAGCACGTGGGTCGACGCGGTGCGCAGCGCATTGATGCGCAGGCCGAGCAGGTAGAGCTCGCCATCCCGGATGACCACGTAGCCGTCGGTCAGCTGCACCTGGCCGGCGCGGATCGCCTTGACCTCCCAGCCCTGCAGAACGATGCCCGCCTCGAATCGTTCCTCGACGTGGTATTCGAAGCGGGCGCGGCGGTTCTCGGCGATGTTCGACATGGGGCAGGGCGGCGGACTCGGCGGGACGGGCGCCTACAATTCCGGCATTGTGAAGCACGTGAAGAAGTCGGTCCTGCTGTGGTACTCGGCGCAGGAGATGTACGAGCTCGTGACCGGCATCGAGCAGTACCCGCAATTCCTGCCCTGGTGCGACAGCGCCGAGCTGCTCGAGCGGCACGATGCCGGCGTGACGGCGCGGCTCGGCCTGGCCTACATGGGCGTGCGCCACCGCTTCACGACGCGCAACGAGCACGTGCCGGGCGAGTCGGTGCTGGTCAAGCTGGTCGACGGGCCGTTCTCTCTGCTCGACGGCACCTGGCTGTTCAGGTCCCTCGGCCGCCCCGGCAGCGACGCCGCGGCCTGCAAGATCGAGTTCGACCTGCGCTACGCCTTCGCCAGCCCGGCGCTCGAGTCGGTGGTCAGCCCGGTCTTCGACCGCGTCGCCAACACCTTCGTCGACTCCTTCGTCAAGCGCGCCGAGGACGTCTACGGCGCACGCTGACGATGCAGATCGAGGTGGTCTACTGCCCCAGGCCCGGCGAGTGCGACCGGGTCGCGCTCGAGGTCGCCGAGGGCACCACGGTCGATCAGGCGTTGCAGCAAAGCGGCGTGCTGGCGCGGCATGGGCTCGCGGCCGAGGGATTGCGCTTCGGTGTCTGGAGCAAGGTGCGGCCCGGCGACACGGTGCTGCGCGACCTCGACCGGGTGGAGATCTACCGCGAGCTGACGGTGGACCCGAAGGAGGCCCGCCGGCTGCGCTACAAGGGCGCGCGCGCCAAGCGGCGCGCCGGCTGATCAGCGGCAGTCGCTGGCGATGACCTCGCGGGCGCGGCGCGACTCGTCGGCGCGCTGCTTGTCGTCGAGGATCTCGCGCTCGCCCTTGTCGTTGATGCGCGCCATGCGCTGGCCGCTTTCCATCGCTGCGAGGTGCGCGCGTGCGTTGCGGCAGTTCTCCTGCCGCTGGGCGGCCTGGCGCTCGGCGTCGGCGCTGGCCTTGGCCGCGGCTTCCTGGTCGGCCGCCTTCTTGCGCGCCTGCAGGTCGGCGTCCACCGGCGGCTTGGCGGCAGGGGCCGACGCCGGCGCGGACGCGGCGTCGAACACCGGCTTCGGCGCCGTCAGATCCGGGCGTTGCAGCACGTCCTTCTCGGGGACATCGCGCGGCGGCGGCAGGTCGCTGACCGTGACGCGGCCGTTCTTGTCGCGCCACTTCCACTGCGCCAGCGCCGGCTGGGCCAGCAGCGACAGCGCGATCACGGCCAGGACGAGGCGCAGCGGGGACCGGAGCAGGCGAACGTGCGGCATGGGCTGCAGTGTAGTGCCCGGTCCGCTGCCACCAAGTGTGCAATCGTCACGGACGGCGGTGGGGCGTCGAAGCCCATCCGTATAATCGCGCTTTGCGTCTGGAGCCTTTCCCCATGCGCCTTCTCGGCAAAGCGCTCACCTTCGACGATGTGTTGTTGGTGCCCGCCTTCTCCCAGGTCCTGCCCCGCGACGTCGACCTGGGCACCCACCTGACCCGCAACATCCGCCTGAACCTGCCGCTGGTGTCGGCGGCGATGGACACCGTGACCGAGGCCCGGCTGGCGATCGCGATCGCCCAGGAAGGCGGCATCGGCATCGTGCACAAGAACCTGACGCCGAAGCAGCAGGCGGCCGAGGTGGCGCGCGTCAAACGCTACGAGTCCGGCGTGCTGCGCGACCCGATCACGATCACGCCCGACGTCACCGTGCGACAGGTCCGGGCGCTGTCGGAGCAGCACGGCGTGTCCGGCTTCCCGGTGCTCGAAGGGTCGACCGTGGTCGGCATCGTCACCAACCGCGACCTGCGCTTCGAGACGCGGCTGGACGCGCCGGTGCGCGAGATCATGACCCCGCGCGAGCGCCTGGTCTCGGTCGGCGAGGGCGCTTCGCTGGAAGACGGCAAGGCGCTGATGCACAAGCACAAGCTCGAGCGCGTGCTGGTCG
>CALJUI010000067.1 GCA_937975735.1 uncultured Rubrivivax sp. | reverse complement strand
GCCGGCGCGGTGTGCGGCGACCGCGGCAGCTTCCGCCGCACGACGGCGCTGGCCTGGAACGACCGCCTCACCAATGCGGCCGCTGGCCATTCACAGGACATGGCGACGCAGGACTACTTCTCGCACACCAGCCTGGACGGCCGCAGCATGGCCGACCGCATCACCGCCGCCGGCTACGTCTGGCGCACGATCGGCGAGAACATCGCCGCCGGCTACGGCAGCATCGACGCGGTGGTCGACGGCTGGATGGCCAGCGACGGCCACTGCGCGAACCTGATGAACCCGGCCTTCGCCGAGGTCGGCCTGGCCTGCGTGACCTCGACGACCAGCCGCTACCGCACCTACTGGACGATGAACCTCGGCACGGCGCGCTGACGCGTCGCGTTCAGCGTGCCTTGATGCCCCGCTCGTCGAGCAGCGCTCGCAGCAGGTCGGGGCGGTCGGTGACGATGCCGTCGACGCCCAGGTCCAGGAAGCGCGCCATCGTCGGCGTGTCGTTGATCGTCCAGACCAGCACCTTCAGGCCGAGCCGATGCGCCTCGGCCAGCGCCTCCGGGCGCAGGTCGGCGTGGTGGACCGACCAGACCGCGCCCCCGGCGGCCTTGATCAGACGCGGCACCGAGCCGTGCTCGCGGTGGCTGAAACCCGCGGTCCAGGGCGACGGACCGGCCGCGTCGGCGCCGACGTTGTCCAGCCAGCGCTGCTGCGCCGTCAGGTAAACGGTGGGCACCCCCGGCGCCAGGCGCTGCACCGCCTGCAACGTGCGCCAGTCGAACGACAGGATCTGCACGCGGTCGAGCACGCCGGCCTTGCGGATCTCGTCGAGCAGCGCCCTGGCGAAGGGCTCGGGAGCCAGCGTCGCCTCGGGCAGCGTCGGATTGAGCTTGGTCTCGATCGCGAAGCGCATCCGGTCCTGGCCGCTGCGCGCGACCAGCTCGAACAGGTCCGACAGGCGCGGGATCCGCGTGCCGTCGATCGGCGTCTGGAACGGGTGCTGCGTCGCGGTGCGCGATCCGGGCCGGATGCGGCCGACGTCGTAGGTCTGCAGCTCGGCCCAGTCCATCTGGCGGATCGGCACCGATGGCTTCTCGATCCAGCGGCCGTCCGGCCCGCGCGTGATCTCCGGGTTGAGCGCCAGGTCGTGGTGGATCACGACCACGCCGTCGCGCGTGACCGCGACGTCGAGTTCGAGCGTGGTCGCGCCGTGGCGCATCGCCAGCTCGAACGAGGGCAGGGTGTTCTCCGGCGCCAGCCCGCGCGCCCCGCGGTGGCCCTGCAGGTCGAAGGCGTGGGCCAGGCCGGCGCCGAGCAGCAGCGCGGTGGCCACGGTGGATCGGACGAGCGTGCGGCGCATGGGACCTCCGGTTTGGCGATGCGGAAATCTAACCCGCGCCGGGTCGCTGATCATCCGTCGATGAAACGAAGAGGGCCCGCGCGCGGCGGGCCCTCGAGCGACCGGGGTCGCCGGGTGCGGGTCAGACCGACACCGACTTCGCCGTGTCGGCGTACTCCTCGATCTGGTCGAAGTTCATGTAGCGGTAGACGTCGGCCGCATCCTTGTCGATGATGCCCATCGCCTGCTGGTACTCGGCCACGGTCGGCAGCTTGCCCAGCTTCGACGCGATCGCGGCGAGCTCGGCGCTGGCCAGGAACACGTTGGCGTTCTTGCCCAGGCGGTTGGGGAAGTTCCGCGTCGAGGTCGAGACCACCGTCGCGCCTTCTCGCACCTGCGCCTGGTTGCCCATGCACAGGCTGCAGCCGGGCATCTCGGTGCGCGCGCCGGCGGTGCCGAAGGCCGCGTAGTGGCCTTCCTTGATCAGCTCGCTCTCGTCCATCTTGGTCGGCGGTGCGACCCACAGCTTGACCGGGATGTCGCGCTGGCCGCCGAGCAGCTTGGCCGCGGCGCGGAAGTGGCCGATGTTGGTCATGCAGCTGCCGATGAAGGCCTCGTCGATCTTCGTGCCGGCCACGTCGGACAGCAGCTTGGCGTCGTCCGGGTCGTTCGGGCAGCACAGCACGGGCTCCTTGAGCGCGTTCAGGTCGATCTCGATGACCGCGGCGTACTCGGCGTCCTTGTCGGCCTCGAGCAGCTGCGGCTTGGCCAGCCAGTCCTGCATCGCCTGGATGCGGCGCTCGATCGTGCGCTTGTCCTCGTAGCCCTGCGCGATCATGTTCTTCAGCAGCACGATGTTCGAGTTGATGTACTCGACGATCGGCGCCTGGTTGAGCTTGATCGTGCAGCCGGCGGCGCTGCGCTCGGCCGACGCGTCGGACAACTCGAAGGCCTGCTCGACCTTCAGGTCCGGCAGGCCCTCGATCTCGAGGATGCGGCCGCTGAAGACGTTCTTCTTGCCGGCCTTGGCGACGGTCAGCAGCCCGGCCTTGATCGCGTAGTAGGGGATCGCGTGCACCAGGTCGCGCAGCGTGACGCCGGGCTGCATTTGGCCCTTGAAGCGCACCAGCACGCTCTCGGGCATGTCCAGCGGCATCACGCCGGTGGCCGCGCCGAAGGCGACCAGGCCGGAGCCGGCGGGGAAGCTGATGCCGATCGGGAAGCGCGTGTGGCTGTCGCCACCGGTGCCCACGGTGTCGGGCAGCAGCATGCGGTTGAGCCAGCTGTGGATGATGCCGTCGCCCGGACGCAGGCTGACGCCGCCGCGCGTGCTGATGAAGGCCGGCAGCTCGCGGTGCGTCTTCACGTCGACCGGCTTCGGGTAGGCGGCGGTGTGGCAGAAGCTCTGCATCACCAGGTCGGCGGAGAAGCCCAGGCAGGCCAGGTCCTTGAGTTCGTCGCGCGTCATCGGGCCGGTGGTGTCCTGGCTGCCGACGGTGGTCATGCGCGGCTCGCAGTACGTGCCCGGGCGGATGCCCTGGCCCTCGGGCAGGCCGCAGGCGCGGCCGACCATCTTCTGCGCCAGCGTGAAGCCCTTGCCGCTGTCCTTCGGCGCCACCGGCAGGCGGAACGCCGCGCTGGCCGCCAGGCCCAGCGCCTCGCGCGCCTTGGCCGTCAGGCTGCGGCCGATGATCAGGTTGATGCGGCCGCCGGCGCGCACCTCGTCGAGCAGCACCTCGCTCTTGAGCGCGAACTCGGCGACGGTCTTGCCGTCCTTGGTGATCTTGCCGTCGTACGGGTGGACCTCGATGACGTCGCCCATCTCGAGCGCCGAAACGTCGACTTCGATCGGCAACGCGCCGCTGTCCTCCTGCGTGTTGAAGAAGATCGGCGCGATCTTGCCGCCCAGCGTGACGCCGCCGTAGCGCTTGTTCGGCACGAACGGGATGTCGATGCCGGTCGCCCAGATCGTGCTGTTGGTCGCGCTCTTGCGGCTCGAGCCGGTGCCGACGACGTCGCCGACGTAGGCCACGAGGTGCCCCTTCTTCTTCAGGTCCTCGATGAACTGGATCGGGCCGCGCTTGCCGTCCTCCTCGGGCTTGAAGGCCGCGTCGGCGCGCGTGTTCTTCAGCATCGCCAGGTAGTGCAGCGGGATGTCCGGCCGGCTCCAGGCATCGGGCGCCGGCGACAGGTCGTCGGTGTTGGTCTCGCCGGGCACCTTGAAGACGGTGACGGTGATCGATTTGGGCACCTCGGGGCGGCTCGTGAACCACTCGGCGTCGGCCCAGCTTTGCATGACCTCCTTGGCCTTGGCGTGGCCGGCCTTGGCCTTCGCCGCGACGTCGTGGAAGGCGTCGAACATCAGCAGCGTGTGCTTCAGACCCTGGGCGGCGACATCGGCGACCTCGGCGTCGTCGAGCAGCTCGATCAGCGGCTTGACGTTGTAGCCGCCGACCATCGTGCCGAGCAGTTCGGTGGCCTTGGCCCTGGGGATCAGGTCGACCTTCAGGTCGCCGTGGGCCACCGCGGCCAGGAAGCTCGCCTTGACCTTGGCGGCGTCGTCCACGCCCGGCGGCACCCGGTGCGTCAGCAGGTCGAGCACCAAGGCGTCCTCGCCCTTCGGCGGCGCCTTGATCAGCTCGATCAGCTCGGCGGTCTGTGCCGCAGACAGCGGCAGCGGCGGAATGCCGAGCGCGGCGCGCTCGGCGACATGGTGGCGGTAGGCGGCAAGCATCAGGGGACCTCCTTCGGGTTACCCCTGTATTTTATATCTTATATAAGACTTGCCAAGAGGAAACGATCGCCGGCCGGCCTCGAGGGCCAGGCCGGCGAACCGGGGATCACTTCAGGCCGAAGGAATTGGTCGCCTGCACGCCCTGCGAGGCCTCGGCGCGCTGTTCGGCGCCCATGCAGTTGTCGACGACGCGCTGGCCGAGCTTGGTGTTGAGCATCATCGACTTGGCCGGGATCTGGATCCAGACGATGCCGGCCTTGGTGTCCTCGAGGCGAACCGCGCCGGTCGTCGTCTCCTGTGGCACGAGCAGGTACTTGGCCTTCTTGTGCGTGAGCTCGAAGTGGCCGGGCTTGCCGGCGACGGCCTTGAGGTTGATGACCTGCTTGAACTCGCAGTCCGAGTCACCGACGTAGACGCGCGTCGCGGCTTCCATCTGGCCGGGGGTCAGCTCGGCCACGGCGGGCATCGCAACGGTCAGGGCACCGGCCAGCAGGGCGAAGGCGAGGGGGCTTTGCATCGGAACTCTCCGCAGTGAAGTACAGCGACGATGTTGTTCGGCCGGCCTGTGAGCAGGCGTGCACGAGTGCAACAACGCGCAAGCGACCGCCGAGCGGTGCCCCGAGCTTATCAAATGCCGGTGTCGTGGAAAAACGCCTCGCGCACCTCGGTCGGAAGCTGCGAACCCCCGGCGAAGGACGTGCGATGTGCACGCTCGATGACGTGCCAGAAGTAGCGGTAGCTGGCGCGGTCGTGAAGCGTGTCACGGTGCTGGATCGGCGCCCAGTCCGCGGCCTGCGCGGCCAGGATGATCTCGATCGC
>CALJUI010000066.1 GCA_937975735.1 uncultured Rubrivivax sp. | reverse complement strand
CTACAGCTGGCACTGCCCCGGCCACAGCGGCGGCGTGGCCTTCCTGAAGAGCCCGGTCGGGCAGATGTTCCACCAGTTCTTCGGCGAGAACATGCTGCGCGCGGACGTCTGCAACGCGGTGGAGGAGCTCGGCCAGCTGCTCGACCACACCGGCCCGGTGGCCGACAGCGAGCGCAACGCGGCGCGCATCTTCAACGCCGACCACTGCTTCTTCGTCACCAACGGCACGTCGACGTCGAACAAGATGGTCTGGCACCACACGGTGGCCCCGGGCGACGTCGTCGTCGTCGACCGCAACTGCCACAAGAGCATCCTGCACAGCATCATCATGACCGGCGCGGTGCCGGTCTTCCTGACGCCGACGCGCAACCACTACGGCATCATCGGCCCGATCCCGGAGAGCGAGTTCTCGCCCGAGACGATCCGCAAGAAGATCGCCGCCAACCCGCTGCTCAAGGGCGTCGACCCGAAGAAGGTCAAGCCGCGGATCCTGACGCTGACCCAGAGCACCTACGACGGGGTGCTCTACAACACCGAGACGATCAAGTCCAAGCTCGACGGCTACGTGGGCACGCTGCACTTCGACGAGGCCTGGCTGCCGCACGCCGCGTTCCACAAGTTCTACGGCGCCTTCCATGCGATGGGCAAGAACCGCCCGCGGCCGAAGCAGGCGATGGTCTATGCGACGCAGAGCACGCACAAGCTGCTGGCCGGGTTGAGCCAGGCCTCGCAGGTGCTGGTGCAGGACTCGCAGACGGTCAAGCTCGACCGACACCTGTTCAACGAGGCCTACCTGATGCACACCAGCACGTCGCCGCAGTACGCGATCATCGCGTCGTGCGACGTCGCCGCGGCGATGATGGAGCCCCCGGGCGGCACCGCGCTGGTCGAGGAGAGCCTGAAGGAGGCGCTCGAGTTCCGGCGGGCGATGCGCAAGGTCGAGAAGGACTTCGCCGGCGACTGGTGGTTCAAGGTCTGGGGCCCCGACAAGCTGGCCTCCGAGGGCATCGGCACCCAGTCCGACTGGGTGCTCGGCGAGAAGGCCAAGTGGCACGGCTTCGGCCAGCTGGCCAGCGGGTTCAACATGCTCGACCCGATCAAGTCGACCATCATCACGCCGGGCCTGGATGTCAACGGCAAGTTCGCCAAGACCGGCATCCCGGCCAGCATGCTGACCAAGTTCCTCGCCGAGCACGGCGTCGTGGTCGAGAAGACCGGCCTTTACTCGCTGTTCATCATGTTCACGATCGGCATCACGAAGGGCCGCTGGAACACGATGCTGACGGCGCTGCAGCAGTTCAAGGACGACTACGACCGCAACCAGCCGCTGTGGCGTCTGCTGCCCGAGTTCTGCGCCAAGTTCCCGATGTACGAGCGCAGGGGCCTGCGCGACCTGTGCCAGGCCATCCACGCGATGTACGCCAAGGGCGACATCGCCCGGCTGGTCACAGAGATGTACCTGTCGGACATCCGGCCGGCGATGAAGCCGAGCGACGCCTACGCGCGCATCGCGCACCGCGAGACCGAGCGCGTGGAGATCGACAAGCTGGAAGGCCGGATCACGACCTCGCTGCTGACGCCGTACCCTCCGGGCATCCCGCTGCTGATTCCGGGCGAGGTGTTCAACCGCAAGATCGTCGAGTACCTGAAGTTCACGCGCGAGTTCAATGCCGCGTTCCCGGGCTTCGACACCGACGTGCACGGCCTCGTCGAGGAAGAGGACGCCCAGGGCGTGCGACGCTACTACGTGGATTGCGTGCGCGCCGACTGAGCCGGCGGGTCAGGGGCGGCGGCAACGTCCGTCGGCGCCGAGGCCGAGATGGGTCGACAGCCAATGCCGCGCCCGCTCGCGCGCATGCCGGGTCGCGATCTTCTCCTCCGGCGATGCGTCGCGGCGGAAGTCGAAGGCGCGCCGCGCCATCGGGTACATCTGCAGCTCCACCGGCACGCCGCGCTCCCACAGCGTGTAGAAAGCGCGGCCGTTGACCATGCGCCGCAGCTCGTAGTCGGCGTCGCCGATCAGCATCAGCGTGGGCGCGGTGATCGTGCGCACCTCGGGCGCGGTCGAGAACAGCTGCTGCGGTTCCGGCGCATTCGGGTCCTGGAAGTGGCCGTAGTAGGCGACGATCGCCGCGACGTCGCGCGGGCGCTTGGCCGCCAGTCGGATCGCGAAGTACGGTCCGCGCGACAGCGCCACGATGCCGACCGGTCCGGCGCAGCGGTCGGTCCGGGCCAGCAGGGCATCGAGCGCGGCCTCGACGTCGGCTTCGGTCTCGGGGTGGTGGCGGTCCGGCCAGCGCTGGATCATGTGCCCGGCCAGCCAGTCCGGCGCGACGACCAGGAAGCCCTGCGCGGCGAGCTCGCGGATGTGCGCACGGTCTTCGTCCTCGAAGCCGCGCTTGGCATGGATATAGAGCAGCGGGGGATGCGGGCCGGGCCCGTCCGGGCGGGCGATTTCGATCGGCACGCGGTGGCCGGCGGGGGAGGCCGCGTCGGCGGTTTCGAGCACCGTCGCCGCCGGGGCGGCAACCGCGGCGAGCAGCAGCGCTGCGAGCATCGTCAGGGTCTTCATCTTCACCCCTCCTGTTCACACCGCGGGACTCGGCACGGCGCCGCGGGACGCCCGCCCTGTGGTCAGGGCGATCCCGGCGGTTCGGCGGCGCCGCCCATCACCTTGCTGAAGCCGCCGTCGACGTAGGTCACCTCGGCGGTGACGCCGCTGGCCAGGTCCGACAGCAGGAAGGCCGCGACGTTGCCGACGTCCTCGATCGTCACGTTGCGGCGCAGTGGAGCGTTGCCCGAGACCACGTCGAGGATCTTGCCGAAGCCCTTGATGCCCGACGCCGCGAGCGTCTTGATCGGGCCGGCGGAAATGCCGTTCACGCGCACGCCCTTGGTGCCCAGGCTGGCGGCGAGGTAGCGCACGCTGGCCTCGAGCGAGGCCTTGGCCAGGCCCATCGTGTTGTAGCTCGGCACCACGCGTTCGGCGCCGAGGTAGCTCAGCGTCAGCAGTGCAGCGCCGGCCCGAAGCCGGGGCTGCGCCGCCTTGGCCATCGCCGGGAAGCTGTAGGCGGAGATCTCGTGGGCGATGCGGAAGCCCTCGCGCGACAGGCCGTCGAGGAAGTCACCGGCGATCGCCTCGCGGGGCGCGAAGCCGATCGCGTGCACGAAGCCGTCGAACTCGGGCCAGGCCTGGCCGAGGTCGTCGAACAGGGCCTGGATCTGCGCGTCGTCGCCGACGTCGCAGTCGTAGATCAGGTCGGTGCCGAACTCGCGCGCGAACTCGGCGATGCGGTCCTTGAAGCGCTCGCCGACGTAGCTGAACGCCAGCTCGGCGCCCTCGCGGTGGCAGGCCCTGGCGATGCCGTAGGCGATCGAGCGGTTGGACAACAGTCCGGTGATGAGCAGGCGCTTGCCGGCGAGGAATCCCATGGTGGCTCC
>CALJUI010000065.1 GCA_937975735.1 uncultured Rubrivivax sp. | reverse complement strand
CGCGGCATTGCGCCGCCTGCTGCCGGCGACCCCGGGCGAGCGGCTGCGCTGGGTGCGCGCCAGCAGCGGCGAGCTGACGCACCAGGTCGCGGTCGACGACGTGCTGTTCTTCCGCGCCGACGACAAGTACACCTGCGTGCAGACGCGCGATGCCGAGCACCTGATCCGCACGCCGATCGCCGAGCTCGCCGCCCGACTGGACCCCGAGCAGTTCGTCCAGGTGCACCGCTCGACGATCGTCAACCTGCGGCACCTGGCCGGCACCCGGCGCGACGAGGCCAGCCGGCTGTTCGTGCGACTGAACGGTCACGACCGCGAACTCCCGGTCAGCCGGGCCTACGTGCACCTTTTCAAGGCGATGTAGGCTTCGGGGGTGGCAGCTTCCACCTCCTCCGGCATCCCGGCCCGCATCCTCGGCGCCGTCCTCGCGGCCGTCGTCGCGATGGCCGCCTTCGTGCTGATGGTCGCGGCGCTGCTGTTCGGCCTGATGGTTGCCGCGGTGGTCTGGATCTGGGCCCTCGTGCGGGGGCGGCGACCGAATGGCGCGGCGTTCAGGGTCTACCGCGGCGGCTTTCCGCGCCGCGAGCGCGGGCCGGGCCCCCGCGGCGGACCTGAGCGTCGGGACGACGACGTCATCGATGGCGCCGTGCGCGAGGTGCCGGAGAAAATCGACGGCACCGACAAAGACCGCCGGCGCTGACACCGCGGCGGCGTTCGAGGCATGGCCCCGATTCACGGAGTGCCGACGGCTGCGAGGACGCGGCATCGCGTCCGTCGATGACCTGCGGCGGGCGGCCGCTGCCCTGACCCCAGACGCAACGCCGTGCCGCGCCGGGCAAGTCTCGGGACGATCCGCCGAGGCGAGCCGGGAGTTCGTGCGACCGAACGGTCACGATCGCGAACTGCCGGTCAGCCGGGCCTGCGTGCTCCTGTTCAAGGCGATGTGGCGCGTCGTCGACGCACCAAGGCGGTTCAGTTTCGCCGCCGGCGGCCGAAAGCTCCTGGGTTGACCCCATTTCTGATCCGGAGCCCGAGCATGCCGCCCGCCTTCCAACGTCTGCGAGAGACCCTGCGCTACCTGCCCGTCGGCCGTACGCTCTATTCGGCCTTCGGCGTGATGCTGGCGCTGACCGCGCTCGTCGCCGCGATCGCCTTCGGCGCGATCGACCGCGTCGACGACACCGCGCGTCGTCTGGCCGACAAGTGGCTGGCCGGGATCGGCCACCTGGCGGAGATGCGCACCGAGGTCCGCGAGTACCGCGAACTCGAGGTCAAGCACAGCCGCACCGAGAACCCGAAGAACCAGACCAGCTACGAGGACGGCATGGCCGCGCTGGCCAAGTCGATCGGCGCTCACCTGGACGCCGTCGGCACGGCGTTCGACGACGAGGGCGAACGCGCCCGCGTCGCCACGCTGAAGGCAGCCTGGGCCGGCTACCTCGAGTTCGGCGGCCGCGTCGTGGCGCACGGCCGTGCCGGCAAGCACGAGGACGCGATCGAGGCGAGCGACTTCGGCGCCAAGACCGCGTTCCAGAAGAACATCGACAGCCTGAACGAACTCGTCGCCGCCAGCCTGGCCGGCGGCCAGGCGGCGGCCGCCCAGGCCCACGAGACGACGCAGCGGACCACCGCGATCCTCGCCGGCATCGCCGCTGCGGCCATGCTGATCGGCGCGCTGCTGGCCTGGTCGATCACCCGGCGGCTGCTCAACCAGCTCGGCGGCGAACCGCGCGCTGCGGTGCTGGTCGCCCGCGCGGTGGCCGACGGCGACCTGGGCACCGCGATCGACCCCCGCCACGGCGACGCCCGCAGCCTGCTCGCGCGGCTGGCGGCGATGCAGGCGAGCCTGAGCCGCACGGTGATGCACGTGCGCCACGGTGCCGAGAGCGTGGCCACCGCCAGCGTGCAGATCGCCCAGGGCAACCAGGACCTGTCGGCGCGCACCGAGCAGCAGGCCAGCGCGCTGCAGCAGACCGCCTCGACGATGGAGGAGCTCGGCACCACCGTGCGCCACAACGCCGACAACGCGCGCCAGGCCGACCAGCTCGCGCAGGGCGCGTCGGCGGTGGCGACCCGCGGCGGCGAGGTCGTCGGCCGCGTCGTCGACACGATGAAGGGCATCACCGACAGCAGCCGCCAGATCGCCGAGATCATCTCGGTGATCGACGGCATCGCGTTCCAGACCAACATCCTCGCGCTGAACGCCGCGGTCGAGGCGGCGCGCGCCGGCGACCAGGGCCGCGGCTTCGCGGTGGTCGCCGCCGAGGTCCGCAGCCTGGCCCAGCGCAGCGCGCAAGCCGCCAAGGAGATCAAGGGCCTGATCGACACCAGCGTGCAGCGCGTCGAGCAGGGCACGACGCTGGTCGACGAGGCCGGCCGCACGATGCAGGAGGTGGTCGGCGCGATCCGCCGGGTCAGCGACATCGTCGGCGAGATCAGCGCCGCCAGCGTCGAGCAGAGCACCGGCGTGGCGCAGGTCGGCCAGGCCATCGCCCAGCTCGACGAGACGACGCAGCGCAACGCGGCGCTGGTGGAACAGAGCGCCGCGGCCGCCGAAAGCATGCGCCAGCAGGCGCAGCAGCTGGTCGCCGCCGTCGCGGTGTTCCGGGTCGGCGCCGAGCCGGCGCGGCCAGTGCCCGCGCCCGAAACCGCGTCGCCGCGCCCCGCCCTCGCCTGGGCTGCCGGCTGACCGGCCCGGGCCCGTCCAGGGACGGGTCCGAAAGCGGCGAGTCCGGCGCCGGCCGCCGCCTATCATGACGGCATGGTCCTGGATGCCGACGCCGCCTACCTCGCGCTGCGCACACGCGATCCGCGCTTCGACGGGCGGCTGTTCGTCGGCGTCACCTCCACCGGCGTGTACTGCCGGCCGGTGTGCCGCGTGCGCACGCCGCGGCGCGAGAACTGCCGCTTCTTCCCGACCCGCGAGCAGGCCGAGGCGGCCTCGTTCCGCCCCTGCCTGAAGTGCCGGCCCGAGATCGCGCCGGGGCTGTCGGCGATGGACTCGTCGGCGACGCTGGCCGGCACCGCCGCACGCTGGATCGAGCAGGCCGTGCACGCCGGCGAGGCCGTGCGCCTGCCGGCGATCGCGGCGCGGCTCGGCGTCACCGACCGCCACCTGCGCCGCATCTTCATCAAGGCCCACGGCGTGCCGCCGCGCGACTTCCTCGCGACCCAGCGCCTGCTGCTGGCCAAGCAGCTGCTGACCGACACCGCCGAGCCGGTGGCCCAGGTCGCCCTGGCCAGCGGCTTCGACAGCCTGCGCCGCTTCAACGCGGCCTTCGCGGAGCGCTACCGGATGGCGCCGACGCGCCTGCGCCGGCAGCGCGACGGCGGCGGCAGCGTGGCGCCGACGCTTCGCCTGGCCTGGCGTCCGCCCTACGACGCCGAGGCCATGCACCGCTTCTTCGCGCAGCGGGCGATCGACGGCGTCGAGGAAGCCGGCGACGGCCTCGCGCTGCGCCGCACGCTGGCCGTCACGCACCGCGGGCGCCGTCTCGCCGGCTGGATCGCCTGGCGCTGGCGGCCGGAGCGCGACGAGGTCCATCTGGCCGTCGCCCCCGCCCTCGCGCCGGCGCTCGGGGCGCTGATTCCGCGGCTGCGCCATGCCCTCGACCTGGACGCCGACCCGGCCCCGATCGACGCCGCGATGCCTTGGCCCGCCCGCACCGGCAACCGCCTGCCCGGCAGCATCGACGGCTTCGAGACCGCGGCGCGGATCGTGCTCGGCCAGCAGGTCAGCGTGAAGGCGGCCCGCACGCTGACGCAGCGCCTGGTGCACGCGATCGGCGCGTCGATCGAGACGCCCTGGCCTGGACTGACCCACCTGTTCCCCGACGCGGCGACGATCGCCGCCGCCGCGCCCGCGGCACTCGGCGCGCTCGGCATCGTTCGCCAGCGGGTCGGCGCGCTGCAGGCGCTGGCCTCGGCGGTGGCCGACGGACGGCTGACGCTGACCCCCGACGCGCCGCTGCAGCCGACGCTCGACGCGCTGCGCGCGCTGCCCGGCATCGGCGAGTGGACCGCGCAGATGATCGCGCTGCGCGTGCTCGCCTGGCCCGATGCCTTTCCCGCCACCGACATCGGCGTGCTCAACGCGTTGGGCACGCGCGACCCAAAGCTGGCCGCCGCGCAGGCCGAGGCCTGGCGCCCCTGGCGCGGCTACGCCGTGCTGCAGCTGTGGCACCACCTGGAGACCGCATGACCACCGCCCCGAGCGACCTGATCGCCCAGGCCCGCTTCTACTCGCCGATCGGCCCGCTGCATGCGGCGGCGACCGCGCGCGGACTGGCCTGGCTCAACTTCGACAGCCCGGACTTCGACGGCGTGCCGACCGACCCCAGCCAGCGCTGGCTGGCCGCGGCCGGCGCGCAGCTTGCGGCCTACTGGCAAAACCCGCGCACGCGGTTCACGGTCACGCTGGAACTGCAAGGCACGCCGTTCCAGCGCGCCGTCTGGGCCGCGCTGCGCGACATCCCCGCCGGCGGCACCTGCAGCTACGCCGACATCGCCGCGCGGGTCGGCTCGCCGCGCGCGGTGCGCGCGGTGGGAAGCGCCAACGGCCGCAACCCGGTGGCCATCATCGTGCCCTGCCACCGGGTCATCGGCCGCGACGGCACGCTCACCGGCTACGCCGGCGGGCTGCCGCGCAAGGCCGCCCTGCTGTCCCACGAGTCCGGCCAGCGGCGGTTGCCTTGACGGGCCGCGACACCGCCGACCTGATCGTGCTGGCCGCGCTGTGGGGCGCGGCCTTCCTGTTCATGCGCATTGCCGCGCCGGAGTTCGGGCCGCTGGCGCTGGTCTTCCTGCGCGTCGCGGGTGCGGCCCTGGTGCTGCTGCCGCTGCTCGCCCGGCGCGGCGAGGTGGCGGCGCTGCGCACGCACTGGCGACCGATCCTGCTCGTCGGCATCACGAATTCGGCCTTGCCCTTCCTGCTGTTCACGCTGGCCGTGCTGGCGATCACCGGCGGGCTGGCGGCGATCTTCAATGCGACGACGCCGTTGTGGGCGGCGCTGTTCGCCTGGCTCTGGCTCGGCGACCGACTCGACCGGCTGCGCTGGGCCGGGCTGGCGATCGGCTTCCTCGGCGTGGCCTGGCTGGCGCTCGACGAGGCCAGCCTGCGACCCGGCGCGCACGGCGTCAGCCCGTCGGTGGCGGTCGCCGCCTGCATCGCCGCCGCGGCGTTGTACGGCTTCTCGGCCAACTACACGAAGCGGCGCCTGACCGGCGTGCCGACGCTGGCAGTGGCCGCCGGCAGCCAGTTGTCGGCCGCACTGGCGCTGGTCGGTCCGGCCTGGTGGGCCTGGCCCACCGATCCACCGTCGACCGGCGCCTGGGGTGCGGCGCTGGTGCTGTCGGTGGCCTGCACGGCACTGGCCTACATCCTGTACTTCCGGCTGATCGCCCACGCCGGACCGGCGAACGCCAGCGCGGTGACCTTCCTGATCCCCGCATTCGCGGTCGGCTGGGGTGCGGTCTTCCTCGGCGAGGCCGTCGATCCGGCGACGATCGCCGGCTGCGCCGTCATCCTGATCGGCACCGCCCTGGCCACCGGCCTTTGGCGACGGCTGATTCCGCGTCCGGCTTGATCTGAGTCAATCAAGCGCTCACGCCAGCGCGCGTGGCTGCCCTAGAGTGCGGACATGCGTTCGTCGCGGTCCCTGGCCACCAAGCTCGTGCTCACCGGCAGCGCCTTGCTGCTGCTGGCGCTGGTGTCGATCGGCCTGACGCTGTGGGTCAGCTGGAAGCTCGAAGGCGGCGCGGCCGCGGTCAACGAGGCCGGCCGGCTGCGCATGCAGACCTGGCGCCTGGCGGCGACGCTGGGCACCGGCGACCACGCCACCGCGCTGGACCATGCCCGGGCCTTCGACGCGAGCCTGGCCCTGCTGCGCGAGGGTGACGCATCGCGGCCGCTGTTCGTGCCCTGGGACGACGCCACCCGCACCCAGTTCGACGGCACGGCCCGTGCCTGGACCGCGCTGAAGGCCGACTGGCTGGGCGAAGTGACACCGCCGCCGGCGCAGGTCTCGCAGCAGGCGAACGCCTTCGTCGCCCAGGTCAACGGCCTGGTCGGCGCGATCGAACACTCGCTGACGGCGTGGACGGCGATCCTCAGCCTGTTCCAGCTGGCGATGGTCGGGCTGGCGATCGCCAGCGCCTTGGCCCTGCTCTACGCCGGCCACGTCTTCGTGCTGCAGCCGCTGGAAGCGCTGCGCGCCGGCCTGCAGCGCGTGCAGGACGGCGACCTCGGCACCCGCGTCGACCTCGACGCGCGCGACGAGTTCGGCACCCTCGCCGACGGCTTCAACCGCATGGCCGAGACGCTTCAGAACCTGTACCGCCAGCTCGAGTTCAAGGTGCGCGAGAAGACCGCCCGCCTCGAACTCGAACGCGAGCGGCTGGCCACGCTGTACGCGGCCAGCGAGTTCCTGGCCCGCGCCGGCACGCTCGACGAGATGGCGCGCGGCTTCGTCGGCCAGATCCGGCGCATCGCCGGCGCCGACGCCGCGGCGATCCGCTGGTCCGACGAGTCGAACCAGCGCTACGTGCTGCTGGCCGGCGACTGCCTGCCGCAATCGATCGCCGAGGACGAGCACTGCGTGCGCACCGGCGACTGCCTGTGCGGCCAGCCCAGCGACGGCGCGCACACCCGCGTGATCCCGATCCGCAGCGACCTCGCCACCCCGATGGCCAACTGCGCGCGCGCCGGCTACCAGTCGATCGTCAGCGTGCCGGTGATGCTGCAGCAGCGCATGCTCGGCGAGATCGACCTGTTCTTCCACGCGCCGGTGTCCCTCGACGACGACGCGCGCCACCACCTCGACGCGCTCGCCAGCCACCTCGCCAGCGCGATGGAAGGCCTGCGCGCCGAGGCGCTGCATCGCGAATCGGCGGTGGCCGAGGAGCGGTCGCTGCTGGCGCGCGAGCTGCACGACTCCATCGCCCAGTCGCTGGCCTTCCTGAAGATCCAGGTCCAGCTGCTGCGCGACGCCGCGGCACGCCGTGACGCCGCGGCGATCGACCGCGTGCTCGGCGAACTCGATGCCGGCGTGCGCGAGAGCACCGCCGACGTGCGCGAGCTGCTGGTGCACTTCCGCACCCGCACCAATGCCGAGGACATCGGCCCGGCGCTGCGCACGACGCTGCGCAAGTTCGAGCACCAGACGGGCCTGGCGACCACCCTCGAGCTCGAGGGCGAGGGCCTGCCGCTGCCGCCGGACGTGCAGGTGCAGGTGCTGCACGTGGTGCAGGAGTCGTTGTCCAACGTGCGCAAGCACGCCGGCGCGAGCCAGGTCTGGGTCGAGGTGCAGCAGGGCCCGAGCTGGCGCATCGAGGTGCGCGACGACGGCCGCGGCTTCGACCCGGCGCTGGGCGCGCCGGACGAGACCCATGTCGGCCTGCGCATCATGAAGGAACGCGCGGCACGCATCGGCGCCGAGGTGACGGTCGACTCGGTGCCCGGTTCCGGCACCTGCGTCGTGCTGACCGTGCCGACCCAGGTCGACGCGCTGGCCGCCTGACGATGCCCGGCACACCCCGCCCGATCCGCCTGCTCGTGGTCGACGACCACACGCTGATGCGTCGCGGCCTGGTCGCGCTGCTCGCCCGCGACCCCGACTTCGAGGTGATCGGCGAGGCCGGCGACGCCGGCGAGGCGCAGCGCCGCGCCGCCGCGCTGCAGCCCGACGTGATCCTGCTCGACAACCACCTGCCCGGCGTCAACGGCGTCGACGCGCTGGCCGGCCTGCACGAGGTGGCACCGGATGCGCGCGTGCTGATGCTGACGGTCAGCGAGGACGAGCGCGACCTCGCCGCGGCATTGCGCGGCGGTGCCCGCGGCTACCTGCTGAAGACGGTCGACCATGAGGTGTTGGCCGACGCGATCAGGCGCGCGATGCGTGGCGACTCGACGATCAGCCCGGAGATGACCGGCAAGCTGGTCAACGCTTTCCAGGCGATCAGCCCGGACGCCGAGCCGGCCGAGCCGCCGGGCGAGCCCGACCCGATCCACTCGCTGTCGCCGCGCGAATCGCAGATCCTGCAGCACATCTCGCGCGGCGCAAGCAACAAGGAGATCGCGCGCGCGCTCGACATCGCCGAAACGACGGTCAAGATCCACGTCCAGCACATCCTGCGCAAGCTCGGCCTGAGCTCGCGCGTGCATGTCGCGTTTTTCACCGTCCGACGCGCCCGCGAGGCCTGAGCGCAGCGCGCTTCCCTCCATCGCCCGACCGATGCGCGGCGGCGCCCGTGCGCCGAAGCTGTCCTCCATCGCCGCGCGATGCGGCCCACGTGCTGGAGGATCGGATGGCGAAGCTGGACGGGCAGCGCTGGTGGATGGCGGGCCTGATGATGGCGCCGGTGGCGGCGGTCTGGCCGGCGCCGCCGCTGATCGAGGGCGGCATCGTGGTGGCCGCGCCGTCGCGCGACGAGGGCTCGCAGGCGCCCACCGAGCGCCGCTGGACCTTGGTCGACGGCCGGCCGGCACTGCGCGTCGAATGGGCCGGCACCCGGCCGTCGGAACCGCCCTGGGCGCTGACGCTGCGCCCGACGCGGATCCGCGACCACGACGGCGCCGGCCCGGCCCGCAGCCGCATCGGCCTGAAGCTCACGCTGACGAAGCGGTTCTGATCAGAACGGCACCGCCGCCGGCCGCGCCTCGGGCGGACGGAGCCGGGCGCGCGCCAGCGCCACCTCGGTCGGGCACCAGCCCTCGCAGGCATTGCGGCCGGGCCGGCCGCGCCAGCGGTTGAGCAGCGCCTTGCAACCGGCGTAGAAGTGGAAGAAGCGCAACAACCGCCGGACCGCGCGCGCGCTCGGCGGCGACGCGGCGCAGATCAGCTTGTCGTCGATCAGGCCCCGGTCGCACAGCGTCACCGCGCCCCACACGCGCAGCCGCAGACGCTCGCCGAGCCGGCGTCGCGGCCCGAGCACCACCGCGTCGAGCAGGTCGCCCTCGAGCCCCAGGTGTGTCGGCACGGCGCCGTAGTTGTACGGGCAGGGCAGTGGCGAGACGAAATGGATGCGGCCGTCGAGATCGCGTTTCAGGAAGCTCCAGCGCGGCACCTCGATGACCACCTCCAGCTCGGGCGGCGGAACGACGAAGCGCGAGGTCTCGCTCATGCGCCGAGCCTAACCCGCCCGGCGGCGCGATCAGCCGATCGTGTCGATCAGCGTGCCGGTCATCTGCTGACCGGTCCTGAACACCGCCAGGTTGGCCAGGAAGGCGTTCTTCGCCTCGAGCTGGCCGACGAGGTCGGTGGCCAGCGCGTGGCCCGGCAGCACGGCGCGTCCGACCTCGACGTCGACGCCGCCGGCAGCGCGGGCCGAGGCCTGGACCTCCTCGCGCCGGAACGGCTCGGTCTGCGCATTGGCGATGTTGTGCGCCCCGCTGCGCAGGCGCGTCATCGCGGCATTCATGCCGGACAGGGCGATCGCGGACACCGGACTCATGGGCGCAGCCTAGCCGCGTGGCGGTCGCGCCGCACGCCGGCGGTGCCCGCCGACGTCGACAAATTCACGCCCGGCGCCGCGTTATCCTGCGCGCGATGGACCCCCTCGCCTCCGACACCCCGAGCTCGAGCGCCCAGGGCTACGCGCCCGATCCGCGCAACGCGCTCGTGCGGATCTACGTCAACGGCGACTTCGTGCCGCGCGACCAGGCGCGGGTGTCCGTCTTCGACAGCGGCTTCGTGCTGGGCGACGGCGTCTGGGAGGGCCTGCGGCTGGTGCAAGGCCGGCTGATCTGCCTGGACGCGCATCTCGACCGGCTGTTCGAAGGGGCGCGGGCGATCGACCTCGATATCGGCCTCACCCGCGAGGGCGTCGCGCAGGCGATCCGCGACACGCTGGCGATGAACGGCATGGACGACGGCGTTCACGTGCGGCTGATGGTCACGCGCGGCCCGAGGTCCACGCCGAACCAGGACCCGCGCTTCGTGACCGGGCCGGCGACCATCGTCATCGTCGCCGAGTACAAGGCGCCCCGTCCCGAAGTGAAAGCCAACGGGCTGCGCCTGTTCACGTCGACCTTCCGAACCAGCGGGCCCGACGTTTTCGACCTGCGGCTGAACTCGCACAGCCGGCTGAACCTGATCCAGGCGCTGATCCAGGCGATCCACGCCGGCGCCGACGAGGCGCTGATGCTCGACCCGCGCGGCTTCGTTGCGAGCTGCAACTCGACCAACTTCTTCATCGTTCGCGGCGGCGAGCTGTGGACGAGCAGCGGCGGCTACAGCTTCAAGGGCATCACGCAGCGCAGCGTCATCGACGCGTGGCGCGCCGACGGCGGCGTGGCACGCGAGTGCGACTTCACGCTGGCCCAGGTCTACAGCGCCGACGAGGCCTTCGTCACCGGCACGCTCGGTGGCGTGACGCCGGTCGTGCGGGTCGATGGCCGGCTCATCGGCGACGGCCGGCCCGGACCGCTGACCGCGCAGGCCTCGAATCTGTACCGTGCCGCGGTCGGCGCGTCTTGATCTGACGCAAGCCCACGCCGATCGGGCGCCGGACTAGTTCTTCAGAACGAGGCGCGGCCGCCTCCGCCTCCTCCTTCCGAGTCGCCCGTCCTGTGCCGACGACGGATGGTCGGCGCGACGACGCTGGCCGACAGTCGTGTCAGTCCCCGAAAGGAGTCCTGGCATGACAACGAGTCCCGCCCCGATCCCGCGCAAGGCCTGGTCCGTGCTGGCCGTCAGCACGCTCGCCTTCACGGTCTGCTTCATGGTCTGGATGATGTTCGCCGTCATCGGCGTGCCGCTGAAGAAGACGCTCGGCCTGAGCGCCACCGAGTTCGGCCTGCTCACCGCGATGCCGGTGCTCAGCGGCTCGCTGGTGCGGGTGCCGCTGGGCATCTGGACCGACAAGTACGGCGGCCGCATCGTCTTCACCGTGCTGATGGCGATCACCGTGCCGGCGATCTGGGGCATGGCCTACGCCACCGAGTACTGGCAGTTCCTGGCCATCGGCCTCGTGCTCGGCCTGGCCGGTGGCTCGTTCTCGGTCGGCACGCCCTACGTCGCGCGCTGGTTCCCGAAGCACCGCCAGGGCATGGCGATGGGCATCTTCGGTGCCGGCAACGCCGGTGCGGCGGTCAACAAGTTCGTCGCGCCGGCGATCCTGGTCGCCTTCGGCTGGACCATGGTGCCCCAGGTCTACGCCGCGATCATGCTCGGCACCGTGCTGATCTTCTGGCTCGGTAGCGCCAGCGACCCGAAGCACCTGGTGCCCTCGAACACGCGCTTCGTCGACCAGCTCAAGATGCTGAAGGACCCGAAGGTGCTGAAGTACTGCCAGTACTACAGCATCGTGTTCGGCGGCTACGTCGCTTTAAGCCTGTGGATGGTGCAGTACTACGTCGGCGAGTACGGCCTGGACATCCGCGTCGCGGCGCTGCTGGCCGCGGCCTTCTCGCTGCCGGGCGGCGTGCTGCGCGCGATCGGCGGCTGGATGAGCGACCACTGGGGTGCCCACCGCGTGAGTTGGTGGGTGATGTGGGTCAGCTGGATCTGCCTGTTCCTGCTGTCCTACCCGTCGACCAGCTACACGGTGCAGACCGTCGACGGCCCGACCACCTTCACGCTGGCCCACAACGTCTGGACCTTCACCTTCCTGATGTTCGTGCTCGGCATCGCCTGGGCGGTCGGCAAGGCCAGCGTCTTCAAGTACGTCGCCGACGACTACCCCGACAACATCGGCACCGTCAGCGGCATCGTCGGCCTGGCCGGCGGCCTGGGCGGCTTCATCCTGCCGATCATGTTCGGCGCGCTGCTCGACTGGACCGGCGTGCGCTCCACCGCCTTCATGCTGATGTACGGCGTCGTCTGGGTCTCGCTGATCTGGATGTACTGGACCGAAGTCCGGCGCACCGAGCTGCTCGGCCCGAACGCCCCCGACACCCCCTTCGTGCACACGCAGCCTTCGGCGCAAGGCGCCGACTGAGCGCGCTGCCGCACGCACCTGATTCAACGACCGGAGAGCACCATGCCCGCCACCTTGAACCCCGGCCAGGCGCAAGCCGCGGCCCCCGTGGCGCACAGCCGCGCCGACATCGTCGACTGGCGCCCCGAGGACAACGCCTTCTGGGCCTCCACCGGCAAGGCCGTGGCCAACCGCAACCTGTGGATCTCGATCCCCAACCTGCTGTGCGCCTTCGCCGTGTGGCTGATGTGGGGAATCATCACGGTGCAGATGATCAACCTGGGCTTCCCGTTCACGCCGGCCCAGCTGTTCACGCTCACCGCGATCGCGGGGCTGATGGGAGCGACCTTCCGCATCCCGGCCTCGTTCTTCATCCGCCTGGCCGGTGGCCGCAACACGGTCTTCCTCACCAGCGCGCTGCTGATCATCCCGGCCGTCTGGACCGGCTTCGCGCTGCAGGACAAGAGCACGCCGCTGTGGGTCTTCCAGGCCTGCGCCTTCCTGTCGGGCATCGGTGGCGGCAACTTCTCCGCGTCGATGTCCAACATCAACACCTTCTTCCCCAAGCGCCAGCAAGGCCTGGCGCTGGGCCTGAACGCGGGTCTGGGCAACTTCGGCGTGACGACGATGCAGGTCGTCATCCCGCTGGTGATGACCATGGGCCTGTTCGGTGCCTTCGCCGGCGCGCCGATGATGCTGGAGAAGGACTCCGGCTGGCTGCTCGGCAAGATTGCCGCCGGCACGCCCACCTTCATCCAGAACGCCGGTTTCGTCTGGGCTGCGGTGCTGGTCCCGCTGGTGGTGGCCGCGTGGTTCGGGATGAACAACCTGATGACCATCTCCCCGACCTATGGCGGCACGCTGGCCGCGTTGGGGAGGATCCTGTACCTGTGGGTGATCGCCGGTGCGGTGGGCGCGCTCGGTCTGTACCTGTACCTGCCCGCCCCCACCGGCCTCGGGCTGCTGAACATGTGGGCGGCGCTGCCGCTGATCATCGTCGCCTGCGTGCTGCTGATGAAGCTCGCCGCCTTCGGCGAGATGAAGGGCAACATCGCCAAGCAGTTCGAGATCTTCAAGAACAAGCACACGTGG
>CALJUI010000064.1 GCA_937975735.1 uncultured Rubrivivax sp. | reverse complement strand
GATGCAGGCGCAAGTACCTGTTACGCAATGGCTATGAGTACTAGAAAAGGGCTGTTTACGCTCAGAATTTGAACATCTGCGACGGCGTTCCGGGCTCCATCACATGGAGACTCGTGAACACCGCGCGCCCGTTCAACGCTTCAAGCGCCGACATCCGCACCAGTTCCGGATGGTTATTGTGCGCGCTCAGGTGCCCCAGCACGATGGTAGAGGTGCGGGTATCCAGATCGTCACGAATGAAGCGGGAGGCAATTTCGTTCGACAGATGGCCCCGCCGGCTCATCACCCTCTGCTTGACGGACCACGGATAGGGCCCGACTTTCAGCATCTCGATATCGTGATTCGATTCGAGCACCAGCATGTCCGAACCGCGGACATGGAACTTCACTGATTCCGGCACATAGCCCAGGTCGGTAACGAGGCTGACCTTCACCCCGCCGGAGCGGCAGCAGTAGCCTACCGGATCAATCGCATCGTGCGGAACCGTGAAGCTGTCAATCTCGATATCGCCCACGACGAACGAATCCCCGGCCTGAAAGATTTCCAGACGCGGCTGATAGGTCTGCTCGTGGGTGACCAGAATCGCGTCCAGTTGAGAGGCAGACTCTCCGATCGCGGTCAGCCGCTTTTCCAGCTCGCGCCGGCTCAGGCCTGCGTCAATCAGAAGCCGCGTACGGCCGGACGCAAGAAAGGTGCAGTTGCCGGAGCTGGAAGAAGCGAGAATGGAGACGCGGCGAATAGACTGTACTCCCGGGAACAGAACAATTCTACGTGAGTTTGTTTCTTGCGTAAAGCGCCAATGTGATGCGGTCCGCGATTTCTTTCTCATCGGAAGCTGCTGCGAAGCTTAGAGTTCCGGTGATAGAATCCCGCCATGGAACCAGCCATGGCTGCGGGTATTACGAGTTCCTCCGCCACTCTCTCCACCCCGGCTCCTGCCGCCGCGGAAGCCCCGGCAGCGGCCGCCGCACGTCCGGGAAAAGCCGCACCCGATCCTCTTGAAAATCAGCCGCGGCTGCAGCGCTATCTGGCGCTCGCGGGCCCGGGCGCCGCGGCCTCCGCCGAGCCCGCCGCCAGCGCTCCCGGCGCCGACGCCGACGAGGACGCGCCGCTGCGCGCCGACCAGGGCGTGGTGCAGGCGTGGCTGATGCTCGCGCAGTCGGCCGAGCAGCGCGGCGACTTCCCCGCCGCCGAGGCCTGGCTCGCGCGCATCGACGACCCGCAGCGCGCGCTCGACGTGCAGGCACGGCGCGCGTCGCTGATGGCGCGCCAGGGCCGGATCGACGATGCCGTGAAGTCGCTGCGCCAGGTGCCCGAGCGCAGCGCCGACGACGCCCGTGCCAAACTCGTCGCCGAGGCCCAGCTGCTGCGCGACGTCAAGCGTTGGCAGGCCGCGCACGACGTCTTCGAGCGGGCCAATGCGCGCTTCGCCGACGACGTGGACCTGCTCTACGAGCAGGCGATGATGGCCGAGAAGATCGACCGCATCGACGACATGGAGCGGCTGCTGCGGCGGGTCATCGCGCTCAAGCCCGACCACGGGCACGCGCACAACGCGCTGGGCTACTCGCTGGCCGATCGCGGCCTGCGCCTGACCGAGGCGCGGGAACTGATCCGGCGCGCGCTCGACCTCCGTCCCGGCGACCCCTTCATCACCGACAGCCTGGGCTGGGTCGAGTTCCGGCTCGGCAACCGCGACGAGGCGCTGCGCCTGCTGCGCACCGCCTGGGCGGCGCGGCCCGACACGGAGATCGGCGCCCACCTCGGCGAGGTGCTGTGGTCTCTTGGCCGCCAGGACGAGGCGCGTGCGATCTGGCGCGAGGCCCGCCAGCGCGACGCCGCCAACGAGGTGCTGCGCGAGACCCTGGTTCGGCTGCAGGTCGGTCTCTGATGCGGCCGGGCCGGCGCGCCGCCCTGGCGCTGACCGCGCTCGCCTGGCTGGCCGGCTGCGCGTCGCTGCCGCCGGAGGGAGTCGCACGGATCGAGGGCCGGCTGTCGGTGAGCGTGGCCGCGCACGGGTCGCAGCCCGCGCGCGGCCTGCAGGCCGGCTTCGAATTGCGCGGCGACGCGAACGCGGGCGAGCTGCGCCTGAGCAATCCACTCGGCCTGCAGGTGGCGGCCGCACGCTGGCGGCCCGGCGAAGCGGTGCTCAGCAGTGCCGACGGCGAGTCGCGTTTCGACGGGCTCGAGGCCCTGGCGCGCGAGGCGCTCGGCGAATCGGTGCCGCTGCAGGCGCTGCCCGACTGGCTGCAGGGCCGGCCCTGGCCGGGTGCGCCCTGGCAGCCGGTGCCCGGCGGCTTCGACCAACTCGGCTGGACGGTCGACCTGGCGGGCTGGGCCGACGGCCTGGTCACCGCGATCCGCCGCGCCGAGCCCGCGGTGACCGTGCGCGCCCGCGTGGAGCGGCCGACGTGAGTCTGCGCTCGCTGCACGAGGTGCCGGCGCCGGCCAAGGTGAACCTGTTCCTGCACGTAGTCGGGCGGCGCGACGACGGATACCACCTGCTGCACTCGCTGTTCGTGCCGATCGACTGGATCGACACGCTGCACTTCGAGCGCCGCGACGACGGCCGGCTGCAGCGCCACGACCTCGGCGCCACGCTGCCCGCCGACGATCTGTGCCTGAAGGCGGCGCGCGCGCTGCAGGCGGCCAGCGGCACGCGCCACGGCGTCGACCTGTCGATCGACAAGCGGATCCCGTCGGGCGCCGGGCTCGGCGGCGGCAGCTCCGACGCGGCCAGCACGCTGCTCGCGCTGAACCGGCTCTGGGGCCTGAACTGGCCGAAGTCGCGGCTGCTGCCGCTGGCCGCCTCGCTCGGCGCCGACGTCCCCTTCTTCATCGGCGGCACGCCGGCGCTGGTGGAAGGCATCGGCGAGCGCCTGACGCCCGCGGAGGTGCCGCGGATGTGGCTGGCGGTGGTCAAGCCGGCCGCCTCGATCCCGACCGCCGACATCTTCCGCGACCCGACGCTCAAGCGCGACACGGATCCTGATATACTCATGGGCTCTTTCGACGACGACGCACAGCGCATCACCGCCTGGGTGTCCGGATTCGGCCGCAACGATCTGCAGCCGCCGGCGCAGAGGCAGTGCCCCGAGGTGGCGCAAGCCGCCCGCTGGCTCGAAGACCGCTTCGGCAACAGCCGGATGACGGGCTCGGGCAGCGCGGTCTTCGCGAGGGCAGGCACAGGCGACCAACCCGTGGCGACGTTCGAGGTGCAGGATCTGGCACCCGGCTGGGAAGGTCGAATGTGTCGCAGTCTGGCCCGCCACCCCTTGTGCGGGTGGGCCGACTGAGACGGTTCAAAGGGCGCGGCCTCGGCCGGGTCCCGCGTAGGGGAGTCGCCAAGTTGGTTAAGGCATCGGATTTTGATTCCGACATGCGAGGGTTCGAGTCCTTCCTCCCCTGCCAAATCCTGTCCTGAAGCGCCCTCCCGACGGAGTTCCCAGCGTGCTGTTCAACACCGTGCTCTTCACCGGCAACGCGAACCCCGCCCTGGCGCAGGAGATCGCGTCGCATCTGAGCGTCGAACTCGGCAAGGCCTCGGTCAGCCGCTTCTCCGACGGCGAGGTCACGGTGGAGATCCGTCAGAACGTGCGCGCGCGCGACGTGTTCGTCGTGCAGCCGACCTGCACGCCGACGAACGAGAACCTGATGGAACTGCTCATCATGGTCGATGCGCTCAAGCGTGCCAGTGCACGCCGCATCACGGCCGTGATCCCCTACTTCGGCTATGCGCGCCAGGACCGGCGTCCGCGCAGCACGCGCGTGCCGATCAGCGCGAAGGTCGTCGCGAACCTGCTCGAGACCGTCGGCGTCGAGCGGCTGCTGACGATGGACCTGCACGCCGACCAGATCCAGGGCTTCTTCGACATTCCGGTCGACAACATCTACGCCAGCCCGGTGCTGCTGTCGGACCTGAAGAGCAAGAGCTACCGCGACCTCGTCGTCGTCTCGCCCGACGTCGGCGGCGTGGTCCGCGCGCGCGCGCTGGCCAAGCAGCTCGGCTGCGACCTGGCCATCATCGACAAGCGCCGCCCGGCCGCCAACGTGTCCGAGGTGATGCACGTGATCGGCGAGATCGACGGCCGCAACTGCGTGATCATGGACGACATGATCGACACCGCCGGCACGCTCGTGAAGGCGGCCGAGGTGCTGAAGGAGCGCGGCGCCAGGAGCGTGTTCGCCTACTGCACGCATCCGGTGTTCTCCGGGCCGGCGATCGAGCGCATCAAGGCGTCGATGCTCGACGAGGTCGTCATCACCAACACGATCCCGCTGTCCGACGCGGCGCGGGACTGCAAGAAGATCCGCCAGCTGTCGGTCGCCTACCTGTTCGCCGAGACGATCCGCCGCATCAGCGACGGCGAGTCGGTGATGTCGCTGTTCGCCGACCAGAACCAGAATTTCTGAGGATGAGCGGGGCGCCTCGCGGCGTCCCGTCACGGTGGCCCTGGTCGCGGGGCCTTTTTCTTTGACTTTGGAGTGATTCATGAAATTCACCGCTTACGAGCGAACGCAGCAGGGGACCGGAGCGAGCCGCCGCCTGCGCCTCGCCAACAAGGTGCCGGGCATCGTCTACGGCGCCGGCGACCCGAAGATGATCGAGGTCGATCACAACGCCCTGTTCTTCGCGCTGAAGAAGGAGGCCTTCCACTCGTCGCTGCTCGACATGGAGCTCCGCCGCCAGACCGAGAAGGTGCTGCGGCGCGACTACCAGATGCACGCGTGGAAGCCGATCGTGCTGCACGTGGACTTCCAGCGCGTGACCGAGAAGACCAAGCTGCGCCAGTACGTGCCGCTGCACTTCGAGGGCGAGGAGGAGTCGCCGGCGGTGAAGACCGACCACTGCGTCGTCAACCACGTGCGCACCGAGCTCGAGATCGAGTGCATGGCCTCGGCGCTGCCCGAGTTCATCACGATCGACCTGAGCAAGATCGAGAAGGACACGACGCTGCACGTGCTCGACTTGCCGATGCCCCCGGGCGTCAAGCCGGTGATCCACAGCAAGATCAACTTCACCGTCGTCACCGCCTTCGTGCCGAAGGCCGAGGCCGAGGAAGAGGCGCCCGCCCCCGTGGCGGTCGTCCCGGCGGCCGAGGAGAAGGCCAAGCCGAAGAAGGACGAGAAGCAGAACAAGAAGTGACCGAAGGGGGGAGAGGCTCCCCCCAGGCACCTCCCGCTTCAGACGGCCCCACTCCGGTGGGGCTTTTCGTTGGGGGCCGCGGTCGATAATTCGACCCATGATTCGACTCTTCGTCGGCCTCGGCAACCCGGGCCCTGACTACGAGGCCACCCGTCACAACGCCGGGTTCTGGTGGCTCGACGCGCTCGCTGCGCGACTGAATGCCCGCCTGGTGCCCGAGCGCGGCTATCACGGACTGGTCGCCCGGGTGAATCGCCCGGCCGGTCCGGTCTGGCTGCTCGAGCCGATGACCTTCATGAACCTGTCGGGCACCGCGGTGGCATCGCTGGCGCGCTTCTACAAGATCGAGCCGGCACAGGTCCTCGTCGCCCACGACGAGCTCGATCTGCAGCCCGGCCAGGCCAAGCTCAAGTTCGGCGGCAGCCATGCCGGCCACAACGGCCTGAAGCACATCCACGCGCAACTCGGCACCGCCGACTACTGGCGGCTGCGCCTGGGCATCGCGCACCCCGGCGACCGCGCCGAAGTCGTGCACTGGGTGCTGAAGAAGCCGTCGCCGGACCACCGCCAGGCGATCGAGGCGGCGATCGAGCGCTCGGTGCAGGCCGCCGACCTGCTGATGGCCGGCGAGATGGACCGCGCGCTGGCCATGATCCACGCGCAGCCGCCGCGGCCGAAGCCGCCGCGGCCGCCGAAACCCGCCACGCCCGAGGAGGTGCCGTGATGAGAGTCCTGTCGATCCTGATCGTGGGCGCCGCGCTCGGCGCCAGCGCCGGTGCCCAGACCGTCTGGCGCTGCGGCCCGACGGGCAACGCCTACTCGGCCGCGCCCTGCGTCGACGGGCGCCTGGTCGACGTCGCCGACACCCGCGGCACGGCCGAGCGCCAGGCGGCGAGCGAGGTGGTGGCCCGGGAGCGGCGCGCGTTGGCCATGCTGGCCGCCGAACGGCGCGCCCGCGAGGCGGACGCCGCACGCCGCGGACTCGGCGCTGCCGGGATCAAGCCGCTGGAGGTGGCCGCCGAGCCGCCGCCGCGCCGCGGCAAGAAGCCACCCCGGCGCCAGGACTTCGTCGCGCGCGCGTACTGAGAATCCCGGTCAGGCCGACTGCGACTGCAGGCGCGCGACCTTCGCGAGCAACTGCTCGCGGCTTTCGACATGATCGGGATTGAGGGGGATGCAGCTGACCGGGCAGACCTGCACGCACTGCGGCTCGTCGAAGTGGCCGACGCACTCGGTGCAGCGCGCCGGGTCGATCACGTAGATCTCCTCGCCCATCGAGATCGCCTGGTTCGGGCACTCGGGCTCGCAGACATCGCAGTTGATGCACTCGTCGGTGATCATCAGCGCCAAGACCGGGCCTCCAAGTTCATTCGTCGGGGTGGGCCACGCGGTCGCGCAGCCGACTCAGCACCGAGGGTGTCACGAACTTGGAGACATCACCGCCCAAGGTGGCAATCTCGCGCACGAAGGTGCCGCTGACGAACTGGAATTGGTCCGACGGCGTCATGAACACGGTCTCGACCTCGGGCATCAGCTGGCGGTTCATGCCGGCCATCTGGAACTCGTACTCGAAGTCGCTGACCGCTCGCAGTCCGCGCACGACCACCTTCGCGCCTTGACCGACGACGAAGTCGCGCAGCAGGCCGCGGAACGGCATCACCTCGATGTTCGGGTAGGGCGAGGCGACCTCGCGGGCGATGTCCAGCCGCTCGTCGGCGCTGAACAGCGTGCGCTTGTGGTGTCCGGCGGCGACCGCCAGGATCAGCCGGTCGAACAGGCCTGCGGCGCGGCGCATCAGGTCCTCGTGGCCCAGCGTCATCGGATCGAAGGTGCCGGGATAGACGGCGGTCAGCGGGGTCTTCAGGGTCACGGCGGCTCCTCCTCGAGGCGGGGGGTCCGGATCAGTGTAGCGTCAGCCACTGGGCACTGACCGCGCCGGCGCGCAGCCGGCGGCGCTCCACGAGGCCCTCGGGCAGGTCCTCCAGCGGCTCCGGCGCCTCGAGGTAGATCGACCCCCCGGGCTCGAGCAGCGGCAGCGCCCGTTCGACCGCGGCGGCACCGAGCCCGGCGTCGAACGGCGGGTCGAGCAGCACCAGGTCGAACCGGCCCTCGGCGCGCGCCATCCAGGCCATCGCGTCGGCGCGCACGATGTGCACCGCGTCGGCCTTCAGCCGGTTCGCGCTGGCCTGCAGCAGGCCGACGAGCATCGGGTCTCGCTCGAGCAGCCAGACCTCGGCGGCGCCGCGCGAAGCCGCCTCGAAGCCGAGCGCGCCGGTGCCGGCGAAGGCGTCGAGCACCCGCCAGCCGTCGAGATCCTGTCCGAGCCAGTTGAACAGGGTTTCGCGGACGCGGTCGGGGGTCGGGCGCAGCCCGGGCCGGTCGGCCACCGGCAGCTTGCTGCGGCGCAACCGGCCGCCGATCAGCCGCACCTCGCGCGGCGGGCCGCCGGCGCGGGTCACAGGCGCACCGGGATGCCCTCGCGGGCGAGCAGGGCCTTGGCCTGGCCGACGGTGAAGGTGCCGTAGTGGAAGATGCTGGCGGCCAGCACGGCGTCGGCGCCGCCGAGGCGGATCCCGTCGGCCAGGTGCTCGAGCGCACCGACGCCGCCGGAGGCGATCACCGGCACGGGGACCGCGTCGCTGACCGCGCGCGTCAGCTCCAGGTTGAAGCCCGCCTGCGTGCCGTCGCGGTCCATGCTGGTGAGCAGGATCTCGCCGGCCCCGGCGTGCACCATCCGGCGCGCCCAGTCGACCGCGTCCAGCCCGGTGTTGCGCCGGCCGCCGTGGGTGTAGACCTCCCAGCCCGGCTCGCCCCCCGCGCGCGCCTTGGCGTCGATCGCGACGACGATGCACTGCGAGCCGTAGCGGTCGGCGGCGTCGTGGATGACCTGCGGGTTGGCCACCGCGGCCGAGTTGAAGCTGACCTTGTCGGCGCCGGCGTTGAGCAGCCGGCGCACGTCGTCGACGCTGCGCACGCCGCCGCCGACGGTCAGCGGGATGAAGACCTGCGACGCGACCGCCTCGATGATGTGCAGGATCAGGTCGCGCTCGTCGGAGGTCGCGGTGATGTCGAGGAAGGTCAGCTCGTCGGCGCCCTGCTCGTTGTAGCGCGCCGCGATCTCGACCGGGTCGCCGGCATCGCGCAGCTCGACGAAGTTGACGCCCTTGACGACGCGGCCGCCGGTGACGTCCAGGCAGGGGATGATGCGTTTGGCGAGCATGGGCGGAATTATCAGGGTTGCCCCGACCCCTTGAATGCAGGTGAAGGGTCTGGAATGCTGGATCAGGTAGGCGCGTAATGGCATCGAGCGGGACGGGCTTGCGAGACCCGGGACACCGTGTCGAGGAGATTCCCATGCGCTTGCCCACCCTTCGCTCCCTGGCGGCCATCGCCCTGGTCGCGGCCGCGTTGCCCGCGTCCGCGGACGTGATCCGCTACTACGCGGACCTGTCCGGGCCGGCGGAATCGCCGCCGGTCGCCAGCCCCGGCATCGGCTGGGCCCGCATCAACATCGATGACGTCGCGAAGACGATGCGCGTGGAGGCGTCTTTCAGCGGCCTGCTCGCCCCAGTGACCGTGGCCCACATCCACTGCTGCACGGCGGTCGCCGACGCGGGGACCGTGGGCGTGGCGACCACCACCCCGACCTTCCCGGGTTTCCCGGCCGGCTTCACCGATGGCCTCTACGACCTGACCTTCGACATGACCAGCACCGCCAGCTACAGCGTCGGGTTCATCACGGCCAACGGAGGAACCACGGACGGTGCCTTCAGCGCGCTGATGACTGGGCTGGACGAAGGCAAGGCCTACTTCAACATCCACTCGACGCTGTACCCCGGCGGCGAGATCCGCGGCTTCCTGCACGAGGTGCCCGAACCCGCCAGTTGGGCGCTGGCCGCACTGGGTCTGCTGGCCATCGGCGGCCGGCGCCGCGGGCTGCGCGGCTGAACCTTCAGACCGCGAGTTCGTCCGCCCGCGCCTGCGCCGCGGCGAAGTCGAGCGCGCCGGTGTAGATCGAGCGGCCGCAGATCACGCCCTCGACGCCGTCGTCCTCGACCGCGCACAGGCGCTCGATGTCGGCCAGCCCCGACAGGCCGCCGGAGGCGATGACCGGGATCGACAGCGCCTGGGCCAGCTTGACGGTGGCGTCGATGTTGATGCCGCTCATCATGCCGTCGCGGCCGATGTCGGTGTAGATCACGCCCTCGACGCCGTAGTCCTCGAACTTCTTCGCGAGGTCGATGACCTCGTGGCCGGTGAGCTTGCTCCAGCCGTCGGTGGCGACCTTGCCGTCCTTCGCGTCGAGGCCGACGATGATGTGGCCGCCGAAAGCCTCGCAGGCGTCGCGCAGGAAACCCGGGCTCTTCACCGCGGCGGTGCCGATGATGATGTAGCTGATGCCGTCGTCGAGGTAGCGCTCGATCGTGTCGAGGTCGCGGATGCCGCCGCCGAGCTGCACCGGGATCTGGTCGCCGACCTCGCGCAGGATGGCCTTGACCGCCCCTTCGTTGACCGGCTTGCCGGCGAACGCGCCGTTCAGGTCGACCAGGTGCAGGCGGCGCGCGCCGGCATCGAGCCAGCGCCGTGCCATCGCCGCGGGGTCGTTGCCGAACGTGGTGGCGACGTTCATGTCGCCCTGCTCGAGGCGGACGCATTGTCCGTCCTTCAGGTCGATGGCCGGGATCAGCAGCATGGCTCGGGGGAGCGAGGAGTGGAGGTGACGGGCGGGTCCCGCGGCCGCTCAGGGCGACCAGGCGAGGAAGTTTCGGTACAGCAGCAAGCCGTGCTCGGCGCTCTTCTCCGGGTGGAACTGCGTCGCGAAAATGTTATCCCGCGCCACCGCGCAGGTAAAGCGCGCGCCGTACTCGGCCTCGCCCGCGGTGTGGCGCGGCTCCGACGGATCGGCGTAGTAGCTGTGCACGAAGTAGAAGTGCGCGCCGTCGGGCACGCCGGCCCACAGCGCATGCGGACGCTGCCAGACCTGGTTCCAGCCCATCTGCGGCACCTTGTAGCGGCTGCCGTCGGGCTGGCGCTCGCCCTCGAGGCGAAAGCGCCTGACGCGCCCCCCGATCAGCCCCAGCCCCGGCGTGTCCTGCTCCTCGCTGTGGTCGAGCAGCATCTGCATGCCCACGCACACGCCCATCAGCGGCTTGCGCGCCGCGGCGTCGAGTACCGCGGCCTTCAGCCCCGACTCGTTCAGCGCACGCACGCAGTCGCGCATCGCGCCCTGCCCCGGCAGCACGACCCGGTCGGCGTCGAACACCTCCTCCGGATTCGCGGTGACGATCACCTTGACGTCGGCATCGCGCGCCGCATGGGCCACCGCCTGCGACACCGAGCGCAGGTTGCCCATGCCGTAGTCGACCACGGCCACCACCTGGGCCATGGTCAGAGGCTGCCCTTCGTGGAAGGGATCATGCCGGCGCTGCGCGGGTCGGGCGTCAGCGCCATGCGCAGCGCGCGCGCGAAGGCCTTGAACACCGTCTCGCACTGGTGGTGGGCGTTGTCGCCCTTCAGATTGTCGATGTGCAGCGTGACGAGCGCGTGGTTGGCGAAGCCCTGGAAGAACTCGTAGGTCAGCTGGGTGTCGAAGCCGCCGATCATGCCGGCCTTGAACGGCACGTCCATGTGCAGGCCCGGGCGGCCGGAGAAGTCGACCACGACGCGCGACAGCGCCTCGTCCAGTGGCACGTAGGCGTGGCCGTAGCGGGTGATGCCGGCCTTGTCGCCGACCGCCTTGGCCACCGCCATCCCGAGCGTGATGCCGACGTCCTCCACCGTGTGGTGGCCGTCGATGTGCAGGTCGCCCTTGGCGTCGATCTGCAGGTCGATCAGGCCGTGGCGGGCGATCTGGTCGAGCATGTGGTCGAAGAAGCCGATGCCGGTGGCGAGGGTCGCCTGGCCGGTGCCGTCGAGGTCGATCCGCACATGGATCTGCGTTTCCTTGGTGTCGCGCTGGATGTCGGCGGTGCGGGTCATTCAGAGGCTCGCTTTCAGGGCGTCGATCATGGCCGTGTTCTGCTCGGGGGTGCCCACGGTCAAGCGCAGGCAGTTGGTCAGCAGCGGGTGCAGCCCGGCGATGTGCTTGACCAGCACGCCTCGCGACCTCATGCCTTCGAAGGCTCGTGCCGAGTCGGGCACGCGCACGAGGATCATGTTGGCCTCGCTCGGGAACGGCGTGACGCCGGCCATGTCCTTCAGCGCCGCTTGCAGCCGCGCGCGCTCGTCTCGCAGCACCGCCGCCTGGCGGCCGAACTCGTAGGCGTTCTCCAGCGCGAACAGCGCCGCCTCGGCGTTCAGGCTGCTGACGTTGTACGGCGGGCGCACCTTGTCGATCTGCTCGATCAGCTCGGCCGGGCCGCACAGGTAGCCCAGCCGCACGCCGGCCAGGCCGAACTTCGACAGCGTGCGCAGCACCATCACGTGCTCGTGCCTCGCCATCTTATGCATCCACGTGCGCGACGCGAAGGGCTGGTAGGCCTCGTCGAACACGACGAAGCCGTTCTGGCGTCCCACCGCCGCGACGAGGCGGTCGATCACCGCGTCGTCCCAGAGGTTCGCGGTCGGGTTGTTCGGGTAGGCCAGGTAGGTGATCGCCGGCCGCTCGCGCTCGATCGCCGCGAGCATCTCTGCCTCGTCGAGCTGGAAGTCGGCCGTCAGTGGCACGCCGACGAAGTTCAGGCCGCGCAGTTTGGCCGACAGCTCGTACATCACGAAGCCGGGCACCGGCGCGACGATCGTCGCGCCGGGCACGTCGCAGGCCACCGAGAGGAGGTCGATCAGTTCGTCCGAGCCGTTGCCCAGCATCAGCCCGGCGCCGGCCGGCAGTTCGGCGAACGCGGCCAGCGCGCCGATCAGGTCGTCGGTGCGCGCGCCGGGGTAGCGGTTGATCGGCACGCGGGCCAGGCGGTGGCCGAGCTCGGCCTGCAGCGCCTCGGGCAGCTCGAACGGGTTCTCCATCGCATCGAGCTTGATCAGTCCGGCGCTGGGCTGCACCGCGTAGGCGTGCATCGACTGCACGTCCTGACGAATCGTCTGCGACAGGCGTTGACTCAAGGGCACCGTGGCCATCTCAGCGGGCTCCCAGATCGAGCGCCATCACGCGCTCCTGATCCTCGACCTCGCCGGTGTAGGCGAAACCGAATCGTTGATAGAACGCACCGACCGGGTTGGCCGGCACGTGCGACAGCCGGATACGCGGCAGACCGAGCCGCCGCGTCTCGTCGATCGCCCACTGCAGCGCCTTCGCGCCGAAACCGCGGCGCTGGTAGCGCGCATCGATCATCAGCCGCCACACCGTCAGCGCCTCGGCCGGACGCTCGCGGTCGCGCCGCGCGTCGTAGAGCAGCAGCAGGCCGACCGGCGTGGCGCCGTCGTAGAGCGCCAGTGCCCGCCCGCCGGGCGTGTGAGCCGCCTGGGCGATCGACTTCGGGGCGGGCGCGATGAAGGCCTGCTGCTCGGGCGCGACGGCCAGCGACAGAAGCTCGTCGACGTTGTCGCCGTCGACCGCGCGCACCTCGAAGCCGGCGGTCGCCGTCGCCGGCAGTTCGGCGCCGATCCGCATCTCGGCGGCGCGCGCATGGGCCTGCAGGCCCTCGCCGTGGGCGAGCTCGGCGGCGATCGGTCCGAGCTGCTGCGCGCCGGCGGCGCTGACCTCGATCAGGCTGCTGCGCTTCTGGAAGTCCATCACGCCGAGCGGCGACGAAAAGCGCGCGGTGCCCGCGGTCGGCAGCACGTGGTTCGGGCCGGCGCAGTAGTCGCCCAGGCTTTCGCTGGTGAAGGCCCCGAGGAAGATCGCGCCGGCGTGGCGCAGCAGCGGCTCCCAGCGCTGCGGGTCGCGCGAGCTGACCTCCAGATGCTCCGGCGCGATGCGGTTGCTGATCTCGCAGGCCTCCTCCATCGAGCGCGTGCGGATCAGCGCGCCGCGGCCTTCCAGCGAGGCACGGATGACGTCGCGGCGGGGCATCCCGGGCAGCAACCGGTCGATCGCCGCCTGGACGGCATCGATGTAGGCCGGATCGGGGCACAGCAGGATGCTCTGCGCCAGCTCGTCGTGCTCGGCCTGGCTGAACAGGTCCATCGCGACCCAGTCGGCCGGCGTGCTGCCGTCGGCCAGCACCAGGATCTCGCTCGGCCCGGCGATCATGTCGATGCCGACCTGGCCGAAGACGCGCCGCTTGGCGCTGGCGACATAGGCGTTGCCCGGGCCGGTGATCTTGTCGACGCGCGGCACGGTGTCGGTGCCGTAGGCCAGCGCGGCGACCGCCTGCGCGCCGCCGATCGTGAACACCCGCTGCACGCCGGCAACCGCCGCGGCGGCGAGCACCAGCGGGTTGCGCTCGCCGTCGGGGGTCGGCACGACCATCACGATCTCGCCGACGCCGGCCACGCGCGCCGGCACCGCGTTCATCAGCACGCTCGACGGGTAGGCGGCCTTGCCGCCGGGCACGTAGACGCCGACACGGTCCAGCGGCGTGACCTTCTGGCCGAGCAAGGTGCCGTCGGCGTCGCGGTACCGCCAGCTGCGGCCGGCGGCGTCGAGCTGGCGCAGGTGGTAGTCGCGGATGCGCCTTTCGGCGGCGTGCAGCGCATCGCGCTGCGCCGGCGTGATCAGCGCCAGCGCGCCGTGCAGCTCGGCCTCGCCGATCGACAGCGCCGCCATCGACGGCGCCGCGATCCGGTCGAAGCGCTCGGTGTAGGCCAGCACCGCAGCATCGCCGCGGACCCGCACGTCGGCGATGATGTCGGCGACGCGTTGCTCGATCGCCGCGTCGGTCTCGGCCGACCAGTGCAGCAGACGCTGGAAGTCGGCCTCGAAGCCGGCGTCCGAGCTGCCGAGCCGCCGCAGTGCCACGCTCACGGGGCCACCGCCTTCGCAAAGGCGTCGATCAGCGCGCGCAAGGGCTCGCGCCGGAGCTTGAGCGCCGCCTGGTTGACGATCAGCCGCGCGCTGATGTCCATCACCCGCTCGACCTCGACCAGCTGATTGGCCTTCAGCGTGCTGCCGGTCGAGACCAGGTCGACGATGGCATCGGCCAGGCCGGTCAGCGGCGCCAGCTCCATCGAGCCGTACAGCTTGATCAGGTCGACATGCACGCCCTTGTCGGCGAAGTGCTGGCGCGCGATCTGCGTGTACTTGGTCGCGACGCGGATGCGCGATCCCTGGCGCACGGCCGCGGCATAGTCGAAGTCGTCGCGCACCGCCACGCTCATCCGGCAGCGTGCGATCCCGAGGTCCAGCGGCTGGTACAGGCCCTGCTCGCCATGCTCGATCAGCACGTCCTTGCCGGCCACGCCGAGGTCGGCGCCGCCGTACTGCACGTAGGTCGGCACGTCGGAGGCGCGCACCAGCACGACGCGCAGACCGTCGCGGTCGGTGTCCAGGATCAACTTGCGCGAGGCCTCGGGGTCGTCGAGCACCTGCACGCCGGCGGCGGCCAGCATCGGCAGCGTGTCGTCGAAGATGCGGCCCTTGGACAACGCCAGCGTGATCATCGGACGCGCTCGATGTCGGCGCCGACCGCACGCAGCTTGGCTTCCATCCGGTCGTAGCCGCGGTCGAGATGGTAGATGCGGTCGACCACGGTGTCGCCGTCGGCGACCAGGCCGGCGATCACCAGGCTGGCCGACGCGCGCAGGTCGGTCGCCATCACCGCCGCGCCGGACAGCCGCGGCACGCCCTGGATCACCGCCAGGTGGCCGTCGATCTGGATGTCCGCGCCCAGGCGCAGCAGTTCGTTGACGTGCATGAAGCGGTTCTCGAAGATCGTCTCCGAGACCTTCGCGGCGCCGTCGGCGATGCAGTTGACGGCCATGAACTGAGCCTGCATGTCGGTCGGGAAGCCAGGGTACTCGCTGGTGCGGAAGCTCACCGCCGTGGGCCGGCGGCCAGCCCGGATGCGGATGCCGCCGTCCACCGCGTCGATGGTCGCGCCGGCCTCCCGCAGCTTCTCGATCACCGCGTCGAGGTGGTCGGCGCGCGCCCCGCGCAGCAGCACGTCGCCGCCGGCCGCGGCCACCGCGCACAGGAAGGTGCCGGTCTCGATGCGGTCGGGCACGACGTGGTGCGGCGCGGCCGGCGCATGCAGCCGCTCGACGCCCTGCACCGTGATCCGGCTCGTGCCGTGGCCGCCGATCTTCGCGCCCATTCCGATCAGCATCTCGGCCAGGTCCGGGATCTCGGGCTCCTGCGCGGCATTCTCGAGCACCGTCTCGCCGTCGGCCAGCGCGGCGGCCATCAGGAAGTTCTCGGTGCCGGTCACGGTGACCATGTCGGTCGTGATGCGCGCGCCCCGCAGGCGCTTGGCGGTGGCGACGATGTTGCCGTGCTCGACCGTGATCTCCGCGCCCATCGCCTGCAGGCCCTTGATGTGCTGGTCGACCGGCCGCGAGCCGATCGCGCAGCCGCCGGGCAGCGACACCGTGGCGCGTCCGAAACGCGCCAGCAGCGGACCGAGCACGAGGATCGACGCGCGCATCGTCTTGACCAGCTCGTAGGGCGCCACCGGCTCGATCGGGCCGGCCGCGTGGACCGTCACGAGCGCAGGGTCGTCCTCGTCGCGGCCCGCTTCGGCGCCCATCGTGCGCAGCAGCTTGAGCATCGTGGCCACGTCCTGCAGCTGCGGCACGTTGGCCAGCCGCACCGGCTGGTCGGTCAGCAGCGCGGCGCACAGCTCGGGCAGCGCGGCGTTCTTGGCGCCGGCGATGGGCACCTCGCCGCTCAACCGGCGGCCGCCGCGAATCAGGAGTTTGTCCATGCTGTGGCTTGCTCTCGAGCGGCACAGCGGGGGCCCGGGCCGCCAGACCGGGGCGGCGCGTCCGGCCACCCGCGGCGCGCCGCAGGTGGGATCAGTGGGTGTGGTGGGAGGCGCCGCTGGCGGCGTACTCGGCCGGGGTCAGGGTCTTCATCGACAGCGCGTGGATTTCTTCGCGCATTCTATCGCCCAGCACCGCGTAGACGCGCTGGTGGCGCCGCACGCGCGGCAGGCCGTCGAACGCGGCGCTGACGATGGTCGCGAAGAAGTGGCGGCCGTCGCCCTCGACGTCCAGGTGCTCGCAGGGCAGGCCGGCGGCGATCAGTTCGCGGACCTGCTGGGGGGTGGGATCGGCCATGGTGGAAGGGATTATCGCCCGGCGCGCCGATGGCCCTACTGGCGCAGCTTGTAGCCGCTGGCGAGCAGCCGAAGCGCGATGGCCGCGACGACCGTGAAGCTCGTGCCGACCACCCCCAGGCTGAGCCAGGGCGACACGTCGCTGACGCCGAAGAAGCCGCGCCGGAACCCGTCGATCATGTAGAAGAAGGGGTTCAGGTGGCTGACCTGCAGCCACAGCTCGGGCAGCGAGTGCACCGAGTAGAAGACGCCGGACAGGAAGGTCATCGGCATGATGATGAAGTTCTGGAAGGCCGCCATCTGGTCGAACTTCTCCGCCCACAGCCCGGCGATCAGGCCGAGCGCGCCCATCATCGCGCCGCCCAGCGCCGAGAAGACCACGATCCACCAGGGCTCGTTCAGGGCCAGCGGCGCGAACCAGACCGTCACCACCAGCACGCCGGCGCCCACCGCCAGCCCGCGCACCACCGAGGCGCCGACGTAGGCCACGAACCAGGCCCAGTGCGACAGCGGCGAGACCAGCAGGAACACCAGGTTGCCGGTGATCTTGCTCTGCACCAGCGAGCTCGAGCTGTTGGCGAAGGCGTTCTGCAGCACGCTCATCATCACCAGCCCCGGGATCAGGAAGCTCGTGTAGCCGACGCCGGGGTAGACCTCGACCCGGTCCTTGAGCACGTGGCCGAAGATCAGCAGGTAGAGCATCGCGGTCAGGATCGGCGCGGCGACAGTCTGGAACGCGACCTTCCAGAAGCGCAGGATCTCCTTGCCGAACAGCGTGCGCGCGCCCGCCAGCCGGATCATGCCGGCTGCTCCACGGCCTTCTCCTGCATGATCTCGAGGAACACGTCCTCGAGGTCGGCGCGGCCGATCTCCAGGTCCTCGATATGCACGCCGGCGGCGCGCAGCCGGCCGAGCAGGGTCTCGACCTCGGCCGCGTCGTGCGCCGTGACCTGGGCGATGCGGCCGGTCACGCGCGCGTGCTCGGCGATGTCGGCCGTCAGCGCATCGTCGGTCTTGATGCGCAGCATCGTGCTGGCGGTGCCGGCCAGCAGGTTGGCGGTGCGGTCCAGCGCCACCACCCGGCCGAGCTTGAGCATCGCGATGCGGCCGCACAGCGCCTCGGCCTCCTCCAGGTAGTGCGTGGTCAGCAGCACGGTGTGGCCCTGCTTGTTGAGCCGGGCGACGAACTGCCACAGGGTCTGTCGCAGCTCGACGTCGACGCCGGCGGTCGGCTCGTCCAGCACGATCACCGGCGGCCGATGCACGAGCGCCTGCGCCACCAGCACGCGGCGCTTCATGCCGCCGGAGAGCTGGCGCATGTTCGCGCCGGCCTTGTCGGCCAGCCCCAGGCCCTGCAGCAACTCGTCGATCCAGGCCTCGTTGCCGCGCACGCCGAAGTAGCCGCTCTGGATGCGCAATGTCTCGCGCACGCTGAAGAAGGGATCGAAGACCAGCTCCTGCGGCACGATGCCCAGCGCCTTGCGCGCCGCCGCGTAGTCGTCGACCACGTCGTGGCCCATCACCGAGACGCGGCCGCTGGTGGCGCGCGCCAGCCCGGCCAGTACCGAGATCAGCGTCGTCTTGCCGGCACCGTTGGGGCCGAGCAGGCCGAAGAACTCGCCCGGCTCGATGTCGAAGGACACCCCGCCCAGCGCCTGCAGCGGCCCTTTCGGGGTGGCAAAGGTCTTGTGGACCGCGTCGAAGCGGACGGCAGGCATGGCGGACATGGGGGCGCGATTGTACGGAGCGCCGCGGTCCGGCGCTTGGGCCAGAATGGCCCATGCCCACGAAGAAAGCGCCGCGCCGCACCGCCGAGCGCATCCTCGAGACGACGCTGGACCTGTTCAACCGCTTCGGCGAGCCGAACGTCAGCACGACGCTGATCTCGGCGGAGCTGAACATCAGCCCGGGCAACCTGTACTACCACTACCCGGCCAAGGACGAGCTGATCAACTCGCTGTTCGACCGCTACGAACGCGCGCTGAACGAACTGCTGCAGGCCGCCGACGGCGTCGAGAACGTCGAGGACGCCTGGCTGTTCGTGCACATGCTGTTCGAGCTGATCTGGCAGTACCGCTTCCTGTACCGCGACCTGAACGACCTGCTGAGCAAGAACCGGCGGCTGGAGACGCACTTCCAGTTCGTGCTGCAGAACAAGGGGCGCGCCGTGCGCGCCGTCATCGACGGGCTGGCGCGCGGCAGCGCGGTGCAGATCGACGCCGGCCAGGCCGAGCCGGTGGCCAATGCGATGGTCGTGGTGCTGACCTACTGGCTCAGCTACGAGTACGTGCGCGACCCGCGCCACGCGCTCGAGCCCGAGAGCGCCGGCGCCGCGCTCGGCCGCGGCGCCTACCACGCGCTGAGCCTGCTGATGCCCTACCTCGACGCGGATTCCCGCGCCCACCTGCAATCGCTGGCGAGCGCCTATACCCAGAGCTGAACCCAGAACCGACCCCAGGAGACGACATGGCCAAGTGGA
This sequence comes from uncultured Rubrivivax sp., assembly GCA_937975735.1. Lineage (GTDB taxonomy): Bacteria > Pseudomonadota > Gammaproteobacteria > Burkholderiales > Burkholderiaceae_C > Rubrivivax. The sequence goes on along the minus strand of CALJUI010000064.1, from coordinate 15,239 downwards.
CTGCATTCCCCTACGACAGCGACGAGTACAGCTACGACGCTGCCACCTTGAAGAAGCACTGGGCAAGGCTGCACAGCGGCGACGCCGAACCCTGGCCGAAGGACGACAAGGTCGTCGCCGCCTGGGCGCTGTTCCACGCCGGGCAGTTCCAGAAGGCCTACGACGCCGGGCTGAAAGCCGGCGGCGCCGGCATCACGGTGGCCAACAAGGCGCAGTGCATCTACGCCAACTACCTCGAGAAGAGCGAGAAGACCAAGCTCGAGATGTTCCTCGAGGCCGCCGAGCGGGCCGAGGCCCAGCAGGGCGTCGAGCCGAAGAACCCGAACGCCTGGTACTGGCAGGCCTACGCGATCGGCCGCTACGGCCAGGGCATCAGCGTCGCGAAGGCACTGGCGCAGGGGCTGGGCAGCAAGTGCAAGACCGCGCTCGAGACCGCGATCAAGCTGGCGCCGAAGCACGCCGATGCGCACATCGCGCTGGGCGCCTTCCACGCCGAGGTCATCGACAAGGTCGGCAAATTGCTCGGCCGCACCCAGGGCGCCGACGCGGCGACGGGCCTGAAGATGTTCAAGGAGGCGCTCAAGCTCAACCCGAGCAGCGCGATCGCCATGGTCGAGTACGCCAACGGCCTGGTGATGCTCGAAGGCGAGAAGAAGATGAAGGAGGCGGAGAAGCTCTACGCCGATGCCGCCAAGTGCAAGCCGATGGACGCGATGGAGCGGCTCGACGTCGAGATGGCCAAGGCCGAACTCGAGGACTGAACACGGCGGCGGGATGCCGCCCGGGTCAGGCGGGTCCGTCCTCCTCGCCCGCCCAGGGCAGCATCATCGCGACCAGCGTCAGCTGCTCGAACTCCGGCTCGAAGTGGTCGATGATCGCCTGCGGGTCCGGGCACAGCCGGCGGTCCGTGATCAGCCCGAACTGCACGCCGCCGCCGTAGGACAGGATCGACACGCCGAAGCCGATGTCGCCCGACGCCGGCACCCAGAACATCGTCTGGCGCAGCGTCGAGCCGCAGAAGGTCAGCGGCTTGCCCGGCCCCGGTACGTTCGTCATCACCGCGGTGGCCTTCTTCGCGAACAGGCCCAGCAGCGCGTCCTGCACCGGCTTGATGAACAGCCCCGCCACCGCCAGTACGCCGAAGGCCAGCAAGGGCTGGTAGCTGCCCTTCAGCTCGGCCATGCGGCGATGCACGGCGTAGACCCGCTCGACCGGGTTCTGAATGCCGATCGGCAGCACCAGCGGCGCCAGGCCGAAGCGGTTGCCCAGCTTCCAGGCCTGGTCCAGCGGGCGCAGGTTGACCGGCACCATCGCGCGGATCTCCTTGCCCGTGGGATCGTCGCCGCGCGTGCGCAGGTACTGGCCGATGGCGCCGGCCGCGCAGGCCAGCAGCACGTCGTTGACCGAGCAGTTCAGACCCTTGCCGATCGCCTTGACGACGTCCAGCGGCAGCGGCTCGCCCCAGGCGACGACCTTGTGGCCGTCGGGCTTGCCCTTGAGCAAGGTCGGCGAGTCGTCGGGCATCAGCGCGAACGCGGCGAGGTCGCTGATCACCTGTGCGCCGGCGCGCGCCATGTCCAGCGAGCCCAGCAGCGGCTGCTGCGGGTGGGCCAGCAGGTCGATCGACTTGGCCACACCGTCGCCGGTCAGGCCCAGCGCCTTGACCGACAGCTCGGTGAAGGGCTTGAGCACCGAGTCCGTCAGCCAGTCGCCGTCCGACGCCTCGGCGGCGGGCTTGCGGCGGCGGCGCGGCGGGTCGTCGCCGCCGTCGGTGATGCTCAGCATCACCGAGATCAGCGCGATGCCGTCGCCGATGCAATGGTGGATGCGCGCGCGCAGCGCACTGCCGCCCTCGTAATGCTCGATCAGATGGAACTGCCACAGCGGGCGCGACGGATCCAGCGGGGTGGTCGCGAGTTCGCCGCAGCGCTGCTGAAGGGCCTGGCGCGCGCTCTGGCCGCGGCGCCGCTTCAGGCGCTCGACGACGATGTGCCGGTCGATGTGGAAGTCGGGGTCGGGCACCCACTGTGCGCCCATCGCGTCGGCCACCGCGCACTGGCGGAAGCGTTCGTACTTCAGCAGCTTGTCGGCAATGCGCTCGCGCAGCGCGGCGACGCTGATGCCCGGCGTCAGCATCCAGACGCCGACGATCATCATCAGGTTGACCTCGTTGTCCATCCGCAGCCAGGCGGTGTCCACGCGCGACATGCGCTCGCTCGCGACCTCGGCGGCTTCGGACATGGGGTCTCCTCGTGATGTCTGATCGGTCGTCCCGACGATGCTGGGTAACATCGGCCGACGTCAAGACGCGATTTTCACCCAGCCCCCGACACAGGAGACCCGCATGTCCGATCTGAAGGCCCGATTCGAGAAAGCCGTCGCCGAGAGCAAGCAGTTGCCCGAGAAGCCCGACAACATGACGCTGCTGAAGATCTACGCGCTGTACAAGCAGGCCACCGCCGGCGACGTCGAGGGCAAGCGGCCCGGCTTCGCCGACATGGTCGGCCGCGCCAAGTACGACGCCTGGGCCGAACAGAAAGGCACCTCGGCCGACGACGCGATGACCGCCTATGTCGACCTGATCGAGTCGCTGAAGTAGCCCGGCCTGCGCCGGGCGGCACGACCGCCCGGCGGCTGCCGACGGGCACTTGCAACTAGACCGACCGGTCTATAGAATTGCGCCATGAACGCCCCAGGCACCCGCGACCGCCTGATCGCCGCGATGCGCGACGCGCTGCAGCGGCGCGGCCTGCACGGCGTCGGCCTGAGCGAGATCCTGAGCCTGGCCGAGGCGCCCAAGGGCGTGCTCTACCACCATTTCCCCGGCGGCAAGACCGAACTGGCCGCCGCGGCGATCGACGCCACGGCGCAGTCGATCGCCGCCGCGCTGGACGGCGCGCTGGCCCGTGAACCCGACCCGGTCGATGCGATCGGCGCCTGGATCGACGTCGCCGGACGTCGCCTCGCCGCCAGCGACTACGAGCGCGGTTGCCCGCTGGCGACGGTGGCGCTCGAATGCGGCGCCGACGACACCGTGCTCAAGCAGGCGCTGGCCGAGGCCTTCGGCGTGATGCGCGAGCGCATCGGCCTCGCGCTGGCGCGCGCCGGCATGCCGGCCGACCGCGCTGCCGGCCTGGCGACGCTGCTGGTCGCCGCCTACGAAGGCGGCCTGCTGCAGGCCCGGGTCGCGCGCAGCGCCGAGCCGCTGGTGCAGGCGATGCAGACCCTGAGGATGCTGATCAAGGCGGTGCCACGATGAAGGACTCGATCGAGCCGATCACGCTGACCGCGGCCGACGGCTATCGCCTCGGCGCGACCCGCTTCGCGCCGCCCGGCGGCGCCCATGCGCGGCTGGTCGTCGCCGGCGCCACCGCGGTTCCGCAGGGCTTCTACCGCCGCTTCGCGATCGCCGCCGCGGCACGCGGCTTCGACACCTTGACGCTCGACTACCGCGGCATCGGCCGCTCGGCCCCGCCGCGCCTGCGCGGGTTCCGGATGGACTACCTCGACTGGGCACGGCTCGACCTGGCGGCCGCGGTCGAGTCGATGCGCGACCCGCAGCGGCCGCTCTTCCTCGTCGGCCATTCCTACGGCGGCCATGCCTTCGGCCTGCTGCCCAACCACGACGCGGTGGCGGGCTTCTACACCTTCGCCACCGGCGCCGGATGGCACGGCTGGATGCCGCGATTCGAGCGCTGGCGGGTGCAGTTCATGTGGCACGTGATCGGCCCGCTGGCCACCCGCGCGCTCGGCTACCTGCCGATGCGTCGCCTCGGCATGGGCGAGGATCTGCCGCTGGACGCGTTCCGCCAGTGGCGCCACTGGTGCCGCTTCCCGCGCTACTTCTTCGACGACCCGGCGTGCCCGGAACTGCGCGAGCTGTTCGCGCGCGTGCGCACGCCGATCGTCGCCGTCAACGCGCTCGACGATCACTGGGCGCCGCCGGCATCGCGCGACGCCTTCATGGCCGGCTACCGCTTCGCGCCGTGGACCGCGGTGACCCTGGACCCGCGCACATACGGCCCGATCGGTCACATGGGCTACTTCCGAGAGCGCTCCGCGGCGCTCTGGCACGGCGCGATGGACTGGTTCGAGTCGCTGCCGGCGCGGCAGCCCCTGCTCACTTCTTCCTGACCGTCTTCGCCGGCTTGGCCGGCTTGGCCTTGCCGCTCTTTGCCAGCAGCGCATCGAGATTCTTCTCGATCTCGCCCTCGATCGTCTTGCTGAAAGCGCCGAGCAGGAAGCCGAGCTTCGCGTCGAGGTCGAAGTGGTCGGCAGCGACGATCAGCCGACCGTTGCAGCCGGCGCGGCTGAACTCGACGGTGTCGCTGGTCTCGCCTTCGATCACCGTGCATTCCATGCCGAACTTCTGCTCGACCTCCTCGGCCCAGGCCCAGGCGATCTTGCGGGCCTTGGCCAGGCCGAGTTCATGGTCGCGGTGGATGCGGATGTCGGGCAAGTCGGTCTCCTCAGGAAAGTCGTTCTAGGGCGGCCTGTCGCTCGGCCTTGGGCAGCGCGGCCAGCGCCCGGACGCGGGCGTAGAAGCGTTCGAAGTCGCGGCCCTCGGCCTCGAACAGTCGCTCGAAGGCCGGCACCCACTGATCGTAAGCCGCCTGCACGCCGATCAGCGCATTGTTCGCACGCTCGAACCAGCCGTCGTAGCCGGCGAAGCCGCCCCAGCGCTCGACCTTGATCCGCGCATGATCGGTGCGCAGCCGCGCCATGCGCTCGGCCTTCGCGCGGTGCTTGGCGGCGTCGTCCAGGCCCGGGTCGGCGTACAGGCGCGCCAGGTCCTCGCGCAGCGCCAGCGTCAGCGCGCGGAAGTCGCGCCGGCGGGCGTCGAAGGCCTCGTACTCGGCGCGGGCCTCGGGCGTCGCCCGCTCGGCCAGCCAGCGCTGGCCGCCGAGCCGCTCCACGGCGGTCGCGAAGGACTCGTTGAAGGTGGTGTCGTCGGCAACGTAGACGACCTGGTGCGCCAGCTCGTGGAAGATCAGCCGCGCCAGTTCGCCCTCGGGCCAGCGGATGAAGGTCGACAGCAGCGGGTCGCCGCCGAGCCAGTCGGTCCAGCCCAATGTCGAGTACGCCGGCACGCCGTAGACCGCGACCTCCAGGCCATCGGCGCGCAGTTCGGCGGCCAGGGCGTCGGCGTCGGCCCGCGCGTAGTAGCCCCGATAGCCGACGCAGCCGACGACCGGAAAGCACCAGGTCTTCAGCGTCAGCGACAGTGCCGGCGCGGCGACCACGTTCCACACCGCCGCCGGCCGGTCGAGCGCGGCGTAGGCGCGGTAGCTGCGGTTCTCGGGCAGCTTCAGCTCGGCCACCGCCCAGTCGCGGATGCGCTGCGTCAGCGCCAGCCGTTCGCGCAGCACCGGGTCGGTCTGCGGCTCGGCCAGCCACTCGGGCACCGGCCGCGCGCGTTGCATCAGGTCGAGGTGGCCGGCCACCGACTGCTTGACGTAGCCGAGCGAGCCGCAGCCGGCGAGCGCACAGGCCGCCGCCACCACCGCCGCCGTCAGCGCCCCGATCCCGGCCATCCACCAGCGCCGCTTCACGCCGGGGCGACGTCGACCAGGCAGTCGTAGAACGACGGGCCGCCGCCGATGTCGGTCAGGCCCTGGTGCGTGAGCTGGTTGACGTTGGTGCCGTCGACGCCGAACTTGCGCCACCAGATGCCCAGGCCGTTGACCACGCCGCGCCGGGCCCGGTCGCTGACCTCGGCGCGGCAGCGGTGGCTGCCGCGGTCGTTGAAGACCCGCACCATCGCGCCGTCGGCGATGCCGCGCGCGGCGGCGTCGTCGGGATGGATCTCGAGCAGCGGCTCGCCCTCGATCGCGCGCAGGCTCTTGACGTTGACGAAGGTCGAGTTCAGGAAGTGGCGCGCCGGCGGCGAGATCATCGCCAGCGGGTAGCGCGCGGCCAGCGCGGGCGTGGTCTCGGCGCTTTCGTGGTTGGGCACGTGGTCGGGCACGCCGAGGCCGCCACCGTCGACGCTGGCGCGGCCGTCGGGGGTGCGGAAACCGCCGTCCGCGAACGGCGCCTCGGGCAGGTCGAGCTTGACCCAGCCCGACTCGCGCAGCCGCGCCGGATCGACCTGCCCTGCCCGCCAGGCCGCGCGGACCAGATCCTCGTCGCTGTCGCGGAAGCAGGGCTCGTCGAAGCCCATGCGCGCGGCCAGCTCGCGGAAGATCCGCGCGTTCGATCGCGCCTGGCCGAGCGGCGCGATCGCCGGCTGGTTGATCAGCGCATAGGTGTGGCCGTAGGCGGCGTGGGTGTCCCAGTGCTCGAGCTGGGTCGTCGCCGGCAGCACGATGTCGGCGTGGTCGGCGGTGTCGGTCATGAAGTGCTCGAGCACGACCGTGAACAGGTCCTCGCGCGCGAAGCCCTGCACGACCCGCGCGCTGTCGGGCGCGACCGCGACCGGATTGCTGTTGTAGACCACCAGCGCCTCGATCCTCGGGCCGAAGTCCGGCGAGGCCTCGCGCAGCAGGTCGTCGCCGATCGTGCTCATGTTGATGGCGCGCGGCCGCCGCTCGCCGAGCAGGTCGGGCCGCTGCAGCGCGGCGTCGTCGCGCGCGCCGGCGAACCAGCCCGAGCTCGACAGCAGCAGCCCGCCGGCGCGATGCCGCCACGCACCGGTCAGGCAGGGCAGCAGCGCGATCAGCCGCGCCGCGCTGCCGCCGCCGTGCACGCGTTGCATGCCGTAGTTGAGGCGGATCGCCGCCGGCCGGGTGGTGCCGTAGGCGCGGGCCAGCGCGCGGACCTCGTCCGGCTCGATGCCGCAGACCTCGGCGACGCGCCCGGGCGGCCACTGCAGGGCCCGCGCGCGCAGCGCGGGCCAGCCGGTCTCGCCCTGCTGCACGTGGCGCTCGATGTAGTCGTCGTCGAGCCAGCCGTGCTCGATCAGCTCGTGCATCACGCCCAGCGCCAGCGCGCCGTCGCTGCCCGGGCGCAGCGCGATGTGCCGGTGGCACTTCTCGGCCGTCTCGCTGCGCCGCGGGTCGATGCAGATCAAGGTCGCGCCGGCGCGCTTGGCCTGCTGCGCGAAGGTCCAGAAGTGCAGGTTCGAGGCGATCGAGTTGCTGCCCCAGATGACGATCAGCCGGCTCTCGGCGAAGTGCTCCACGTGCATGCCGATCTTGCCGCCGTAGGTGCGCGCCAGGGCCTCGCCGCCGGCGGCGGCGCAGATCGTGCGGTCCAGGCGCGACGCGCCGAGGCGGTGGAAGAAGCGCGCCGCCATGCTCTCGCCCTGCACCAGCCCCATCGTGCCGGCGTAGCTGTAGGGCAGGATGGCCTGCGGGTCGCGCGCGGCGATGGCCTCGAGGCGCTCGGCGATCCGGTCCAGCGCCGCGTCCCATCCGATCGGCTCGAACTGCGCGCTGCCCTTCGGACCGATGCGGCGCAGCGGCTGCAGCACGCGTTCGGGATGGTAGGTCCGCTCGGCGTAGCGGCTGACCTTGGTGCATAGCGCGCCGTGGGTCGTGGGGTGGTCGGGGTCGCCCTGGATGCGTACGACCCGACCGTCCTCGACGGTGACCTGCATCGCGCAGGTGTCGGGGCAGTCGTGCGGGCAGGCGGCGCGCGCCCGGGTGATGACGGAAGCCATGCCGGACTATGACATGGCGGCAGCACCTCGATCAGGCCGGGGTGAGACCGTGGCGCGTAAACTGATCGGCTCCACCGGACCCCGGGAGCCGCCATGCAACTCATCGAATCGATCCTGGCCGACGCGGCCAGCGTCACCGCCATCCGGCGCGACATCCACGCCCACCCCGAACTGTGCTTCCAGGAGGAGCGCACCGCCGACCTGATCGCCAAGGCGCTGACCGACTGGGGCATCCCGATCCACCGCGGCCTGGGCAAGACCGGCGTCGTCGGCATCGTCAAGAACGGCAGCTCCGACCGCGCGGTCGGCCTGCGCGCCGACATCGACGCGCTGCCGATGACCGAGCGCAACCAGTTCGCGCACGCCAGCAAGCACCCCGGCAAGATGCACGCCTGCGGCCACGACGGCCATACCGCGATGCTGCTGGCCGCGGCCAAGCACCTGGCCAAGCACCGGAACTTCGACGGCACCGTCTACCTGGTCTTCCAGCCGGCCGAGGAAGGCGGCGGCGGGGCGCGGGAGATGATCAAGGACGGCCTGTTCGAGAAGTTCCCGATGGAGGCGATCTTCGGCGCCCACAACTGGCCCGGCATGGCCGTCGGTCAGTTCGCGCTGAAGACCGGGCCCGTGTTCGCGAGTTCCAACGAGTTCAGGATCACGATCAAGGGCAAGGGCGCGCACGCCGCGCTGCCGCATAACGGCATCGACCCGGTGCCGATCGCCTGCCAGATGGTGCAGGCCTTCCAGACCATCGTCACGCGCAACAAGCGGCCGATCGAGACCGCGGTGATCTCGGTGACGATGATCCACGCCGGCGAAGCCACCAACGTGATCCCCGACAGCTGCGTGCTCGAAGGCACGGTGCGCACCTTCACCACCGAGGTGCTCGACCTGGTCGAGCGGCGCATGAAGGGCATCGCCGAGGCCACCTGCGCCGCGTTCGAGGCGGGCTGCGACTTCCAGTTCGTGCGCAACTACCCGCCCACCGTCAACCACCCGGCCGAGACCGAGTTCGCCCGCGAACTGCTCGGCGAAGTCGTCGGGCCCGACAACGTGCAGGAGTTCGAGCCGACGATGGGCGCCGAGGACTTCAGCTACTTCCTCCAGCACAAGCCCGGCTGCTACTTCCTGATCGGCAACGGCGACGGCGAGCACCGCGAAGGCGGGCATGGCATGGGGCCGTGCATGCTGCACAACCCGAGCTACGACTTCAACGACGAGCTGATCCCGCTCGGCGCCACCGCCTGGGTGCGGCTGGCCGAGAAGTGGCTGGGCACGCCGCGGTGAAGGCCGCGGCGTTCTTCGCCCAGCGCTACGCCGAGGCCCGCGCCGGCTTCGTCACTGCGGCCGAGGCGGCGGATCTGGCGCTGCAGTCGCACCCGCACCCGATGCGGGGCATGGACGGCGAGGCGCTGGCGATGGACGTCGCGCGTTTCGGGCCCGCCGACGCGCCGGCGCTGCTGATGATCACCAGCGCCTGCCACGGCGTCGAGGGCTTCTGCGGCTCGGGCGTGCAGCGCGCGCTGCTCGCCGACCGCGGCTTCCACGATCAGGCCGCGCGGGCCGGCGTCGCGGTGCTCTACGTGCACGCCCTGAACCCCTACGGCTTCTCGTGGTGGCGGCGCACCACGCACGAGAACGTCGACCTGAACCGCAACTTCGTCGACTTCTCGCGGCCACTGCCGGCGAACGAGGCCTACGACCGGCTGGCGCACCTGATCGTGCCGCCGACCTGGCCGCCGTCGGCGCAGGTCGAGGCGGCGCTGGACGCCTATGTCGCCGAGCACGGCGACCGTGCGCTGCAGGCCGCCGTGTCGGGCGGCCAGTACGCGCACCCGGAGGGCCTGTTCTTCGGCGGCCACAACCCGACCTGGAGTCAGCAGACGCTGCGCCACGTGCTGCAGGACCACGGCCGGCGCTGCGCGCGGCTGGGCTGGATCGACCTGCACACCGGCCTCGGGCCGAACGGCCATGGCGAGCGCATCTTCGCCTGCCGCGACGACGCCGTCGCGCTGGCCCGCGCCAAGGCCTGGTGGGGGCCGGAGGTGACCTCCGTCTACGACGGCTCGTCGGCCTCGGCGCTGCTGACCGGCATGTGCTGGATGGCCGCCTACGAGGAGTGCCCGCAGGCCGAGTACACCGGCATCGCGCTGGAATACGGCACCGAGCCGATGAACGTCGTGATCGACGCGCTGCGCGCCGACCAGTGGCTCGAGAACCACCCCGAGGCGCCGGCCGGGCAGCGTGCCGAGATCAAGCGCCGGATGCGCGACGCGTTCTACACCGACACCGACGACTGGAAAGCGCGGATCGTCGAGCAGGGGCTGCACAACGCCCGCCAGGCGCTCGCCGGCCTGGCCGGCTGAGTCAGCCGCGCAGGCGGGTCAGCAGCCCGGCGGTCGACCCGTCCAGCCCGGACACGTCGCCACTGGCCAGCCGCGGCAGCAACTGCCCCGCAAGCGCCTTGCCGAGTTCGACGCCCCACTGGTCGAAGGCGTTGATGCCCCAGACCGCGGCGCTGGTGAAGACCCGGTGCTCGTACATCGCGATCAGCGCGCCGAGCGCGCGCGGCGTCAGCGCGTCCAGCAGCAGCGTGGTGCTCGGCCGGTTGCCCGGGAAGTGACCTTGCGGCTCGGCCGCATTGTCCCGGCCCATCATCAGCGCCTGGCTCTGCGCGAGGCCGTTGGCCAGCAGCTTGGCGTGCAGGTCGGCATGGCCGTGGCTGGGCTGGCGGACCAGGATGAACTCGACCGGCACGATGTCGGTGCCCTGGTGCAGCATCTGGAAGTAGGCGTGCTGGCCGTTCGTGCCCGGCTCGCCCCAGACCACCGGGCTGGTGTGCACGCTCAGCGCCCGGCCGTCGCGGTCGACCCGCTTGCCGTTGGACTCCATCTCCAGCTGCTGCAGGTAGGCCGGCAGCCGTGCCAGTCCCTGGTGGTAGGGCGCCACCGACCGGCTCGCGAAGCCGTGGAAGTTGCGGTACCAGACGTCGAGCAGGCCGAGCTGCACCGGCAGGTTCTGCGCCAGCGGCGCCTCGGCGAAATGTCGGTCCATCGCGTGCGCACCGGCGAGCAGCGCGCGGAAGTGCCCGGCGCCGATGGCGATCGCGATCGGCAGCCCGATCGCGCTCCACAGCGAGTAGCGCCCGCCGACCCAGTCCCAGAACCCGAAGGTCGACTCGATGCCGAACGCCCGCGCCGCCTCGACGTTGGTCGTCGTCGCGGCGAAGTGGCGGGCGACGTCGGTGCCGCCGCGCGCGACGAACCAGTTGCGCGCGACCTGCGCGTTGGCCATCGTCTCCTGCGTCGTGAAGGTCTTGGACGCGACGACGAACAGCGTGTGCGCCGGGTCCAGCCCGCGCAGCACCGGGTCGATCGCATGGCCGTCGACGTTGCTGACGAAGTGCAGCCGCAGTCCTCGGTGGGCGACCGGATCGAGCGCGGCGACGACCATCGCCGGGCCGAGGTCGCTGCCGCCGATGCCGATGTGAACGACGTCGCTGATGCCGCTGGCCGCGGTGTCGCGCACCCGCTCGGCGAAGGCGAGCATGCGGTCGAGCACGTCGTGCACCTCGTCGCCGTGCGGCCCGGCGCCGCGCGGCGCGCGCAGCGCCGTGTGCAGCACCGCGCGGCCCTCGCTGCGGTTGATCGGCTCGCCGGCGAACATCGCGTCGCGCAGCGCGGCCAGGCCGCGCTGCCCGGCCAGGTCGAGCAGGAACTGCCGCGCCGCGACGTCGATCAGGTTCTTCGACAGGTCGGCGAAGACCTCGGGCGCCTGCAGCGCGAACGCGTCGAACCGCGCCGGATCGCGCGCGAACGCGTCGCGCAGGTCGAAGTCGCGGCCGTGCGCCTCGAAGTGGCCCTGCAGCGCCGCCCAGGCCGGGCATCGGTCGGCAGGCGGCGGCCTCATCGCGACTGCTCGACCAGCCGGTCGAGCTGGACCGCGTCGGCGGCGAAGGCGCGGATGCCCTCGGCCAGCTTCTCGGTGGCCATCGGATCCTCGTTCAGCGCCCAGCGGAAGCTCGCCTCGTTGAAGCTGACCGCGTGGATCTCGGCCGCGCGTGCCTCGGCCGGGTCGAGCATGCGGCGCACCGGCGCATCGCTGCGCTGCAGTTCGGCGAGCAGTTCGGGGCTGATCGTCAGCAGGTCGCAGCCGGCCAGCGCGAGGATCTGCCCGGTGTTGCGGAAGCTCGCCCCCATCACCTCGGTGTCGATCTCGAAGTGCTTGTAGTAGCGCCAGATCTCGGTCACCGACCGCACGCCGGGGTCGTTGGCGCCGGCCATCGAGGCGTCGTCCCACGATGCGCCGGCGCGGCGCTTGTGCCAGTCGAGGATGCGGCCGACGAAAGGCGAGATCAGCGTCACGCCGGCGTCGCCGCAGGCCACCGCCTGGCAGAAGCCGAACAGCAGGGTCAGGTTGCAGTGGATGCCCTCGTGCTCGAGCGCGCGCGCCGCCTGGATGCCCTCCCAGGTGGCGGCGATCTTGATCAGAACCCGCTCGCGCGGCGTGCCGGCCGCCTCGTACAGCTCGATCAGGTGGTGGGCGCGGGCGATCGTCGCGGCCGTGTCGAAGGACAGCCGGGCGTCGACCTCGGTGCTCACGCGCCCGGGCACGATCTTCAGGATCTCCTGGCCGAAACGCACCAGCACCCGGTCGACGATCGCGTCGACCGGCAGCGCGCGATGCTCGGCCACGATCTCGGCCAGCAGCGGCGCGTACTCGGGCTGCCGAACGGCCTTCAGGATCAGCGACGGGTTGGTCGTCGCGTCGCGCGGCGCGAACTGCGCCATCTGACGGAAGTTGCCGGTGTCGGCGACCACCGTGGTCATCGTCTTGAGCGCGTCGAGCTGGTGCATGGCGAGATTAGACCCGATGCGGGGCCGACCATCGGTACCATCGCGTTACATCGACTCCATTCGGCGCCCACCTTGACCTCGCTCCTGTCCCGCCGTGCCGCCGCGGCACTGGCCGCGATGCTGATGCTGCCCGGCGCGGCGGCGGCCGAGAGCTGGATCGTCGGGCCCGAGGGCGCCCCGATGGCGCTGCGCGACGCGCTCGCCCGGGCACAGGACGGCGACACGATCGACGTGCTGGCCGGCGACTACCGCGGCGAGGTCGCGGTGATCGCGCAGCGCCGGCTCACCCTGCGCGGCGTCGGCGGACGCCCGGTGCTGCACGCCGACGGCCAGAGCGCCGAGGGCAAGGCGATCCTCGTCGTGCGCGACGGCGACGTGCTGATCGAGAACATCGAGTTCCGCGGAGCCCGCGTGGCCGACGCCAACGGCGCCGGCATCCGGTTCGAGCGCGGCCGCCTGCACGTTCGCCGCTGCGCCTTCTTCGATAACGAGATGGGCCTGCTCGCGGCCAACTTCCCCGACGCCGAACTGCGCATCGAGGACAGCGAGTTCGCCAGGGCGCCGAGACAGGTCGGCGGCCTGGCCCACCTGCTCTACGTCGGCCGGATCGGCCGGCTGGAAGTCACCGGCAGCCGCTTTCACCAGGGCTTCGAGGGCCACATGATCAAGTCGCGCGCGCGGGTCAGCCGCATCGCCTACAACCTGATCTACGACGGCGAAGGCGGCGGCGCCTCGTACGAGATCGACCTGCCCAACGGCGGCGACGCGGTGGTCATCGGCAATGTCATCGGCCAGAGCGGACAGACCCAGAACCCGGTGCTGGTGGCCTACGGTGCCGAGGGCCGGGCGTGGGACCGCAACCGGCTGCTGCTGGCGCACAACACGTTGATCAGCGACTACCCGGTTGCCTGGTACCTGCGCGCCTGGGCCGAGAAGCTCACGCCCGACACGACGGTGCGCGCGGTCAACAACCTGACCGTCGGCGTCGGCCTCTTCTCGCTCGGCGCGTCGGGCGACTTCGACGGCAACTGGCCGGCGCTGGCCCGCATGCTCGCGGCGCCCGAACTGCTGAGCTTCGAGCTCAAGCGCGACGCCTTCCTGCGCGGGCGCGCCACCCACCCGCGCGAACTCGCCGGCGACGAGGCGGTGCCGACCGCGGAGTTCGTGCTGCCGATCGGCACGCGGCCGCTCAAGGCCCCGCTGCACTGGTCCCCCGGCGCGCTGCAACGCTAGCCTTGACCGGTCGAAGAAACCTGGGCATCATCGCAGACGAAACAAAATTACATCTCGAGCACCGCTTGTCCTTCGACCTCGTCCTCTTCGGCGGCACCGGCGACCTGGCCTGGCGCAAGCTGATGCCGGCCTTGTTCCAGGCCTTCCGACACGGCAAGCTGCCGCACACCGACAAGGGCGGCGGCCGCATCCTCGCGGTGGCGCGCGACGAGCGCAGCGACGACGCCTACCGGCAGTACATCCGCGAGCGCTTCGCCGAGGTCGAGGAGTCCAAGCAGCCGACGGACGAGGAGTTCGCGCGCTTCGCCGAACTGCTGCACTACCGCCGCATGGACCTGTCGAAGGCCGAGGACTACGCCGGGCTGAAGCGCTGGCTCGACGCGCGCGGCGCCGAGACCGTGGTGTTGTACCTGGCCACCAGCCCGAACCTGTTCCCGGTGATCTGCGAGCAGCTCGGCGCCGCCGGGCTGAACGGCGGTCATGTCCGCGTCGTGCTGGAAAAGCCCCTCGGCCACGACCTGGCCAGCGCGCTGGAGATCAACCGCGTCGTGCGCGGCGTGTTCCCGGAGTCGCAGGCCTTGCGCATCGACCACTACCTGGGCAAGCCGGCGGTGCAGAACCTGCTGGCGCTGCGCTTCGGCAACGCGCTGTTCGAGCCGCTGTGGCGGCGCGAGAGCATCGCCAACATCCAGATCACGCTGGCCGAGGGCCTGGGCGTGGGCACGCGCGGCGACTACTACGACACCACCGGCGCGCTGCGCGACATGATCCAGAACCATGCGCTGCAGTTGCTGACGATGATCGCGATGGAGCCGCCGTCGACGAGCGACGCCGACGCCATCCGCGACGAGAAGCTCAAGGTGCTGAAGTCGCTGCGGCCCTTCACGTCCGAGCTCGTCGCGCGCGACGTCGTGCGCGGCCAGTACCGCGCCGGCACCGTCGACGGCAAGGCCGTGCCGGGCTACCTCGACGAGGTCAAGGTGCCGGCCGACAGCCGCTGCGAGACCTTCGTCGCGCTGCGCACCGAGGTGCAGAACTGGCGCTGGGCGGGGGTGCCCTTCTACCTGCGCACCGGCAAGCGCCTGGCCGCGCGCGACGCGCAGATCGTCGTCAACTTCCGCGCCGTGCCGCACCCGATCTTCCCTGGCACGACGCGCGCGAACAAGCTCGTGATCAAGCTGCAGCCCGAGGACGGCCTGGAGCTGCACCTGCTGGCGGCCAAGGGCACCGGCAACAACGAACTGCTGAGCCCGGTCTCGCTGGACCTGGACTTCGACAAGGCCTTCCCGAGCCAGCGCGTCGGCGCCTACGAGAAGCTGCTGCTCGACGCGATCGCCGGCCGGCTGAACCTGTTCGTGCGCAGCGACGAGCAGGAGCAGGCCTGGCGCTGGGTGATGCCCGTGCTCGAGGCCTGGGCCGCCGACCCGACGCCGCCGCGGCCCTATGCCGCCGGCAGCTGGGGCCCGGCGGCAGCCAGCGCGCTGGTCGCACGCGACGGCTGCACGTGGGCCGAGGAAGCGTGATGTCGACCCGGCCCTTGCCCTGAT